>DSDS01000007.1 GCA_011048585.1 Desulfurivibrio alkaliphilus
CCCTTTACCATGAACTCAACCGGGTCCTGGAAACCCCCGGCCGCACCGCCAAGGATGCCGCCGCGGTAATTGAGCGGGATCCGGCCCTCACCACCCGCCTGCTGGCCCTGGTGAACAGCTCATTTTTCGGACTTCGCCGCCGGGTATCCACCGTTGCCCACGCCATCACCATGGTGGGGTTGCGCGAACTGCGTCATCTGGTTCTGGCCACAGAGGTGCTGGAACGGTTTCGCGGTATTGGCAGCGACCTTGAAGATATGGGCTCATTCTGGCGGCAAAGTCTGGCCTGCGCCCTGCTCTGCCGCCGGCTGGAGGAGGCGGCGGTGGGGAACGAAGAGAGTGGGCTCCTCTTTACCGTCGGCCTGTTGCACCGGGTCGGCGACCTGATCATCTTTCGCCGGGCTCCGGAGCTGGCCCGCCAGGCCCTGTTACGCCACCGCGATAACGGTCTGCCCCTGTGGGAGGCGGAGCAGACGGTGATGGGGTTCGACCATGGCGATGTCGGAGCCAAATTGGCGGAATTATGGCAATTCCCGTCGATAATGGTCGAACTTCTCCGTTTTCAGCAGCGGCCGAAGCTGGCGCCCACCCACCCGCGGCTATGCGCCATTCTCTACCTGGCGGTCAATACGGTCCATGAAGAGATGTTGCCGCCGGCCGCCGCCCCCTGCTGGACCCTGGCGGGAACCACCCCGGAAGCCCTGGGCGGGCTAAAAACCGAGATCCTGAACCAGGCCGCCGAGATTGCCAAAATTTACGGCCTGCCCTCGTAAGCTGGCCCGGCCTCCCGCCTGAACTTGGACACAAAAAAACCCGCTCCGGCCAAAAATCCGGAGCGGGTTTAATACTTAATCGTGACGGGGCGGCAGCCCCCGTCGAATTACCTGAACTTAGGCGCCGAAAGCCTTCTGCAGCGGCGGTACGGTCTGCTTTTTCCGGCTCATCATCCCATCAACCCACATGGTATTGTTGCTGAGCTTGCCGTTGAAGGCCTTCTCGATAATCCCCGGCTCGTCGGACAGCACCAGCAGCTCGGAGCCTTCCTTGACCACGTCGGTCAGCATCATGATGATCGAATGCCGGCCCTCGGCCTTGACCGCCTCCAAACCCTTAACCAGATCGGCCCGCATGGGAGCAACCTGATCCAGGGTGGCCAGCTCCAGCTGACAGATACCGACCTTCTTGCCACCCATGTCGAAATCCTTGTAGTCGCGGAAGATCAGGTCCTTGATCGGTACCCCGTCCACGGCGGACTTGGCCTTGAGCATCTCCATGAAGAGGCCGTCGGTATCGGAAACCCCGGCAATTCCGGCCAGGGCCTTAACGGCAGCCTTGTCCTCGTCGGTGCAGGTGGGGGACTTGAAGTTGACGGTGTCGCTCAGGATGGCGCAGAGCATGGCCCCGGCGATATTCTTGGGCAACTCGACGTTGTTGTTCTTGTACATCTCGTGGAGGACGGTGCAGGTGCAACCAACCGGCTTGGCGTAGAAGAGGATGGGGCCGCCGGTGGTGATGTCTCCGATCTTGTGATGATCGACAATGGCCACCACGTTGGCGTCCTTGATGTTGGCCGGAGCCTGGGCGATGTCACTGAAATCCACCAGGGCGACATCCTTGCCGCCGGCATCGGTGAACTCGGCCGGCTGGGGCAGACCAAACTTATCGAGTACCAGCTTGCTTTCGGGGTTGAGGGTGGCGGACTGAACAACCGGTACGGCGTCGGTGCCGGTGGCCTTCAGGTAATGGGCGAAGGCAATGGCGCTGGCTACGGAATCGGTATCGGGACTGGAATGACCTACGACGTACACTGACATGGTTACTTCCTCCTTGAGCTTGGGTGAAATATGGTTAACAGACAGCAACAGTGCAGCAAAATTGCCGCAGAATAGTGGGATTGCCTGGCCCAGTCAAGGGAAAATATCAGTCGCGCACCACCACGGACCGGCAAAAAAAACTCTATTTTCACTTTTTTCTTCTCTTTTTCCCTTGCCATCAACGGGTGGTCGTGATACAAGTATGGCGTGTTTTTATAACGCCGTAGGAGTGCAGATTCCATTTGTGATTAAACAGATTACGAATGAAGCAAGCCGCACGGGTTCTGTTCTGTGCGGTTTTTTTGTATCCGCATTCATACGGCAAGCCGGGTTCTCCAATGGAGCTCGGTGAACTTATTAAGTGGCCCCGGATGGGGCCGCGTCCAGCAAGGAGTAGCAGATCATGGCAGAAGGTACAGTAAAGTGGTTCAACGACGCAAAGGGTTATGGCTTCATCGCTCAGGATGGCGGCAGTGATGTATTCGTTCATCATTCCGCGATTGAGGGCCAGGGTTTCAAATCCCTGCAAGAAGGAGCGCGGGTCGAGTTCGAAATCGTGGACGGACCCAAGGGCCCGGCGGCCGGTAACGTTCGTCAGCTCTAAAAAACAACTTTGAATCACCCGAAGCCCCGCGCCGTCTGGCGCGGGGCTTTTTTTTTGCTTGTATAATCCCCCGTCGTACTATATTTTTTTAGCGTTAACCAACCTTATAATATTCTTACCTGATGAGGTTTCACGAAATGACCGTCGATCAGACCGACTTCACCCAAGCCCTGGCGGTGGGTCGTCCCCCCAATATCTGCAAGCTCTTTCCCCACTCCCAAGCCCTGATCGTCAGCGGCAAGGTTATCGACCGGGCCATGCTGCTCAAGGGTCGCTGCATGACCATTGCCGCCAACGCTCGTAACAGCTTCATTATTCGCGGGGCGCTCCTGGCTGCCCAGCGGGCCGACGCGGCCCTGATCATCGAAATCGCCCGATCCGAAGGGGGCGCCAAGGCCTACTGTCCGATCAATTACTGGAACATGGCCACCATGGTGGACGCGGCCATGAACGAAATGGGAATTACCGTGCCGGTGGCCATCCACGCCGACCATTACGGGCTCAAAAAGGAGAGCGATCTTGATTTCGCCAAGGTGGAGATCCCCACCCTTTTTGAGGCCGGAATAACCTCGATTGCCATCGATGCCTCCCACCTGCCGGACGAGAAAAACCTGCTGACCAACCTCTCGCTCAGTCAACTGATTCCGGCCTGGGCCGGTTACGAGACCGAAGTCGGTGAGATCAAGGGCACCAGCGGGCTTTCCACCCCCGACGAGGCTCTCTTCCTGATTCAGGGACTCAACGCCCACGGCGTTTTTCCCGACTGGATCGCCCTGAACAACGGAACCACCCATGGGATCGAGGCCAGTGACGCCGGCATCGACGTGGAGTTGACCCGCGTAATCCACGACCAACTCTCTCCCTACCGAATCTCGGGGGCCCAGCACGGCACCTCCGGCAACAGTTCCGAACGGCTGCGGGCCATTGCCGAGCAAACCCGCACCACCAAGGCCAACGTGGCCACCGCCCTCCAGATGGTTTCCTGGGGGGTGGAAGTCAACGACTACGGTAATGCCCAACTTGACGATAATGGTCGCTTTATCAAGCTGAAAGACCAGGGAGTCAGCGAGGCGCTATGGGATGAGATGGTGGCTTACGCCACCGAAAGGGGATGGAAGGCGGGCAACTACAAAAATCTCAATCTGCCCTTTGAAAACCGGATGCTGGGCCAGCCGAGAGCCATAAGGGAACGGATGATCAAGAGGGTGGAGGATTTCGTTTATCGGCTGCTGACCGAGGTATTCAACGCCGAGGGTACCGCCACCCTGGCGGTGGATACAATTTTAAGTAAGGGGAGTTATGACCTGGGTCCCAAGGCGGAACGGTTGGAAGATCCGGCCCAGTGGAGCGGAGAGAAGATCGCCGCCCGGGCCGCCAGCCTGGACGGCGACAAGGGGCCGGCGGGAGACTACGACGACTGAAAGCGACCGGGAGGGCCGCTTTCCGCGGCTCTCCCGAAGGTTATCTCTTTTCAGTCTTACCCAGATCCTTGACCTTGTCCACTTCCTCCTTAAGGTCCTCTTTCAGCGACTTGAGATCGCTGATTCCGCTCTCCTGCTCCACCTCACGGACCCCTTTCTTAAAAGAGCTGATGGCTTTCCCCAGCCCCGAACCGATCTCCGGCAGCTTCTTGCCGCCGAAAACCAGAAAGGCGATGACCAGGATCACAATCAACTCGGGCATTCCCAAACCAAACATGGCATCTCTCCTTAGCTTGTAACTCCAGGGACCGGCCCGAACCTACCTGCGGCCCGCAACCGTAAACAGTTCCCACCTTTTTACCTCATATCGTGGCGAAATAAAACCTTCTTTCGTGATCCCGGACAGACGGGAGCAAACCCTCCTACTTTTCCCTTGCCTGACCAGCCCTCCATGGTTAGAATCCCGAAGCTGGATTCAACCGGCAGAAAAGAGAGAGATAAGGAATCAAAATGATGAAAGCCATCATTGGCACCAGGATTGCCGTCTTGCTGCTGCTCTGCACCACCTTCTGGCTGGGTGCCCCCACGCGGAACGCGGTCGCCGATCAATTGCCGGTTCAGGAGGTAACGGTGGGGATCCCCCCCCTGGCCTACCTGGCGAAACGGATCGGCGGGGAGTTTGTCAAAGTCACCACCCTGATCCCGGCGGGCCAGGATCCCCACAGCTTTGAACCCAGCCCCGGCCTGGTGGCTGGGCTGAGTCGCTCCACCCTCTACTTTTCATTGGATATGCCCTTTGAGCGAACCCTGCTGGCCAGAGTCGCGGCCGGCAGCGGGCCAAAAATAGTTGAAGCCGGCCGGGGAATCGCCAAACTGCCCATGCCCGAGCATCATCACGACCACGACCAGTCGGAAGAGCAGGACCACGGGCATGGCGAACTCGACCCCCATATCTGGCTGGGCCCCGAGCAACTGCTGATCATCGTCCAGCGGGTCGCAACCGGCCTCCGTGAGCAAGATCCCGCGCGGACCGCCTTCTATCTTGCCAACCAGCGGCAGCTGCAACATGAGATCGAGGCCCTGCACAGCCGGCTCGGGCAACTACTCGCCCCCCTGGCCGGCCGAACCATCTACGTTTACCACCCCGCCTTCGGCTACTTTACCGACGCCTACGGGTTGCGGCAGCAGGCAGTGGAGATCGGCGGCAAAACTCCCACCCCACGCCAGTTGATCAACCTGATCGAACGGGCCCGCCACGATGGGGTGCGGGTGATCTTCGTCCAACCCCAGTTTGACCGCAAAAGCGCCGCCACCGTGGCCCAGGCCATCAACGGGAAGGTGGTGCCGCTAGATCCCCTGGCCGAAGATGTAATCGCCAACCTGACCGAGATAGCCACCCGGATCCATGAGGCCCTGGGCGACCCGGTGGAGGAGCCGGGCCGCACTGATCAACGACCATGAGCGGCGCCGGCCAGCCAGCCATCCAGATTAGCGGCCTCTACTTCGCCTATGATCGGGTGCCGATCCTGGAAGCGGTCGATCTCCGGATCGAAGAGCTGGATTCCCTCTGCATTGTCGGACCCAACGGCGGCGGCAAGACCACCCTGCTAAAGCTGATCCTGGGCCTGCTGGAACCGGATCGGGGCCAGGTGCTGGTGCGGGGGCGGCAGCCGGCGGAGATGCGCCTGCACCTGGGCTACGTTCCCCAGTACTCCCACTACGACCCCCTCTTTCCGGTGACCGTACTGGACGTGATCCTGATGGGCCGCCTGGGCCGCCGCCTGGGGGGCTTTTACCGGGCCGCCGACCGCCGGGTGGCCCGCGATTCCCTGGCCTTGGTGGGCCTGAGCCACCTGGAACATCGGGTTTTTTCCGCAATCTCCGGCGGGCAGCGCCAAAGGGTGTTGATCGCCCGGGCCCTGGCCTGCGAGGCCGAGATCCTGCTGCTGGACGAACCCACCGCCAATATCGACATGGAGACGGAGAACCAGCTCTTCAACCTGCTGCGGGAGTTGAACCGGACCCGCACCATCGTGGTGGTTACCCATGACGTGGGGTTTGCCTCCAGCTTTTTCCAACGAATCGCCTGCGTCAACCGGCGGGTGGCCACCCACCCGGTGGCCGAACTGGATGGCCGGATGATCCACGAACTCTACGGCAGCGACGTGGCCCTTATCCGCCACGATCACCACTGCGGCAAAAAGGGGAGTGATTGCGGTGTTTGAGTTTATCGAGGCCCTGCGCCACCCCGACGTTGCCTTCTTCCGTTACGCCTTCCTGCTCGGTGCCCTGGCCTCGATCTCCTTCGGGGTGATGGGGACCTATGTGGTGGCCCGCCGGATCAGCTACCTGGCCGGGGCCATCGCCCACTGCGTGCTGGGGGGGATCGGGGCCGGGCTCTACCTGCGGCATAAGGTGGGAATCTCCTGGTTCGATCCGATCTACGGCGCGATCATCGCGGCCCTGCTGGCCGCCCTGGTCATCGGCCTGGTCAGCATTCACGCCAGGCAGCGGGAAGACACGGTGATCGGGGCCCTCTGGGCCACCGGCATGGCCGTCGGCCTGCTCTTCATCGCCAAGACTCCCGGTTATGTCGAGCCGATGAGTTATCTCTTCGGCAACATCCTCCTGATCTCCCAAACCGATCTCTGGCTGGTGATCGGACTGGACCTGGTGGTGGTGGGGATTGTCCTGCTCTGCTACAACCAGTTGCTGGCAGTCAGTTTCGATCAGGAGTTCGCCTGGCTGCGGGGTTTGAACACCGAACTCTACACCCTGCTGCTGCTGCTGCTCACCGCTCTGACCGTGGTCCTGTTGGTGCGGGTGGTGGGAATCGTGATGGTGATCGCGCTTTTAACCCTGCCTGCCGCGGTGGCCGGCACCTTTGCTCGCACCCTCCGGCAGATGATGCTGGGGGCAACCCTCTGCTGCCTGCTCTTCGTCACCCTGGGCCTGGCCCTGAGTTTCAACTACGACCTCCCCAGCGGCCCGGTCATCATTCTGGTGGCCGCCGTCTCCTACCTGCTGGCCCTGGCCGGCAAAAAAATCGCCGCCTACTGACCGGCTCCGCCGCCGGTTCAGCTGAAGGGGTTGAAGCGGGCCGCGATATCACCGAACTCGGCCAGCAGCTTGGCCTCGTCGATGGTCAGCAGTTGCCGATCACGCATGACCAGCCGACCGTCGATTATCGAGTGTTTCACATCCGCCCCCCGGGCCGCGTAGACCAGTTGGGAGACCGGGTGATAGAGCGGGGTCAGATGAGGCTGATGCAGATCGAGCACGATGCAGTCCGCCTTTTTCCCCACCTCCAGGGTCCCGATCCGCTCCTGGGCCCCCAGCAGTTTTGCCCCGCCGCGGGTGGCCAGGCCCAAAACCTCCGGCGCGCTCACCGCCGTGGGGTCCAGCTTGTTGACTTTATGGATTTTGGCCGCCATATCCATCTCCCCAAACAGGTCGACATCGTTGTTGCTGGCCGCCCCGTCGGTACCCAGACCCACCGTGACTCCCGCCGCCAGCAGTTCCCCCAGCGGGGCCACCCCGGATGCCAGCTTCATGTTGCTCTCCGGGCAATGGGCGATCTTCACTCCCCGCCGGGCCAGCAATTCGATCTCTTCTTCGCCCAGCCAAACCCCATGGGCCGCCACCGTCCGCTCATCGAGCACCCCCAGGGCTTCCAGATGAGCCACCGGATGGCGGCCGTACTCTTTGCGACAGTTTGCCACCTCATCACGGGTTTCCGCCAGGTGGATCTGATAGATCAAATCATGCTTGCGAGCCACCCCATGGAGTTTCCGCAACAACTCGGGAGAGCAGGTATAAACCGCGTGGGGAATCACGGTAATTTCGATTCTTTTATGGTCCCGGTAGCGGGCCACCAGATCCTCCAGATAGGCCAAGCCGTTGGCCAGTTCGCCGTAGCAGGGAGAGGGAAAATCGAAAAATCCCTCACCGAGCCAGGCCCGCATCCCGCTCTCGTCGGCCGCCCGGGCCACTTCGGCGGAAAACAGATACATATCGCAAAAACTGGTGGTGCCGGAACGGATCATCTCCGCCATGGAGAGCAGGGTTGAGCGGTAGACGATCTCGGGGGTCAACCTGGCTTCGGCGGGAAAGATATGTTCGGTGAGCCAGGTCATCAGGGGAAGATCGTCGGCCAGGCCCCGGAAGCAGCTCATGGCCGCGTGGGTGTGGGCGTTAATCAGACCGGGCATGATCAGTCCATGGGGGGTGTCCAGGCGGGGAGCGGCGGGGAAACGGGCGGTCAGTTGAGCGGCCGGTCCCACCGCCGCGATCCGGTCCCCCTGGATCGCCACCGCTCCGTCTCGCCACTGGCTCTCCCGATCATCCATGGTCAGCACCAGGGCCCCGGTCAGCAACAGATCGATATCGTTTTCATTCATCATGCAGAAACTCCAGCAGCAGTCGCTCCAGCCGGGCGGCACAGGCCTCGCTTTCGCGAATGATCTCATCGAGCAGAATGGGCTTGAAATTGTCGGGGTCGTTGACGTTGGAAACCACCGCGACTCCCAGCACCCGCATCCCGGCGTGACGGGCCACGATCACCTCGGGCGCGGTGGACATCCCCACCGCGTCGGCCCCACAATGGCGCAGATAACGGGTTTCCGCCGGAGTTTCCAGGCTGGGGCCGGGAATGGCCACATAGACCCCCTCGGCCACGCGATCCAACTCCAGCCGCCGGGCGCAGGCCCGGGCCCGGGCCAGCAACTCCCGGTCGTAGGCGGTGGATAGATCGGGGAACCGGGGCCCCCAGGCGTCAATATTGGGTCCCCGCAGGGGGTTGTCGGGGATGAAATTGAGATGATCGTTGATCAACATCAGGGTGCCGGGTTCAAATTCGGGATTCAACCCTCCGGCGGCATTGGAGACCACCAGCTCCTGGGCCCCCAACAGGGAGAGCACCCGAATCGGCATGGTCAGAGTTTGGGCCGAATAGCCTTCATAATAGTGAAAACGACCCTGCATGATCGCCACCTGCCGCCCCCGCAGCCGCCCAAAAAGCAGATTGCCGTGATGACCGGTCACTGTGGTCCGAGGGAAATAGGGAATGGCGTCGTAGGGCATCAGCAGCGGGTCCTCGATCATCCCGGCCAGATGGCCCAAACCGGTGCCTAAAACCAGAACCACCTCCGGCTCGGCATGCAGCCGTTCCAGCAGATAGACCCGGGCCTCCTCCACCCGCTGCGGAAAGGTGGGTTCAGATGGCATGACTCTCGATGAAATCTCGGATTACCCCGGGATCGGCGGCCAGCACCCGACAACGACTCTCCTTGTCGGCCAGTCGGGCCAGGGCCGGCGGCAACACCGGCGGCTGCCCGATGGCGGCCTCCACCGCGGCGGCGAATTTGGCGGGGTGGGCGGTGGCCAGGCAAACCAGGGGCACCCCCTCCCGGCGACAGGCCAAGCCGGCGTAAACCCCCACGGCGGTATGGGGATCGAGGAGATAGTCATGCCGGGCTTTAAAATCACGAATGGTGGCCAGGGTGGCGGCCTCATCGGCGCTGCGCGAAGCGAAATCGGCCTGGATCTGAGTAAGCCGAGTCCCGGAGAAGGAGAGTTTGCCGGTGGCGGCGAACTCCTCCATCTCCCGGCGGGTCGCCGCCGAGTCTTCACCGTTGAGATAGTAAAGATAACGCTCGAAATTGCTGGCCAACTGAATATCCATGCTGGGACTGCTGGTGGGACGCACCCGGCTCACCGAATAATCACCGGCCAGCACGAAACGGGTGAGCAGGTTGTTCTCGTTGGTGGCCAAGATCAGCTGCCCGATCCGCTCACCCAGCAGCCGGCGCGCCACAAAGCCGGCGAAGATATCACCGAAGTTGCCGGTGGGGACCGCGAAGTCCACCGGGGCCCCCTTCTCGTCACCCAAGCGCAGGGTCGCGTAAACATAGTAAACCACCTGGGCGACGATCCGAGCCCAGTTGATCGAGTTGATCGCCCCCAGTTGATGTTTCTCTTTAAAGGGAAGATCGCTGAACAGTCTCTTGACGATAGCCTGGCCGTCGTCGAAGGTGCCCTTGATCGCGATATTGAAAACATTGGCATCCAGCACCGTGGTCATCTGCCGTTCCTGGATCGGGCTGACCCGCTGGTGGGGGTGGAGGATAAAGATATTGATCCGCTCCTTGCCCCGCACCCCGTAGATGGCGGCACTGCCGGTATCGCCCGAAGTGGCCCCCAGGATGTTCATCCGCCCGCCGGAAGCCGTCAGCAGATACTCAAAAAGATTGCCCAGCAGTTGCAAGGCCACATCTTTGAAGGCCAGGGTCGGACCGTGGAACAGTTCCAGGATATGGCAGCGACCATGGCGGACCAGGGGGACAGTCTCCGGATCGGTGAAGCCGGCATAAGAGCGCTTGACCAGTCGCTCCAGGTCGGCGGCGGGGATATCATCGATGAAGAGGCCCAGGACCGCGCAGGCCAGATCGGGATAAGCCAGGCCGCGCCACTGCTCGATGGTGGCGGCATCAACCACGGGCAGCCGCTCCGGCAGCAACAGGCCGCCATCGGTGGCCAAACCCATCATCACCGCCTCGGTGAAGGTGATGGGGGCGATTCCGCCCCGGGTGGAGATATAGCGCATGGCAACTATCCTTGACTGTTTAAATAAATGGCTCAGTCGAGCAGCAGGCAGGCGCCGTCCATCTCCGGCGGCACCGGCAACCCCATCAACCTGAGAATGGTCGGGGCAAGCCCGGTCAGGGTTCCATCGGCCCGCAAACGGTGGGTGCCGGGGGCGGCCTCCTGGTCGATCAGCAGCAGGGGCACCGGGTTGCAGGTGTGGGCGGTCATGGGGCCGCCGGACTCCCGACTGATCATCTCCTCGGCGTTACCATGATCGGCGGTGATCAACACCACCCCGCCGGCAGCGGTAAAAGCCTCCACCACCCGACCGATGCAGTGGTCCACCACCTCGCAAGCCTTGATCGCCGCCGGCAGAATCCCGCTATGCCCCACCATGTCGCCGTTGGCAAAATTTAGTACCACCAGGGCGTAGGGGATCAGCGCGCCCCGCCCCTCCC
>DSDS01000169.1 GCA_011048585.1 Desulfurivibrio alkaliphilus
CAGCTTGCCTTGGCCGACAAGGCCATGGGCAGCTACCGCCAGGCCCTGCGCCTCAACCCCCAATTCGCTCCGGCCTGGTACAATCTGGGGGTGCTGCTGCGGGAGGCGGGCCGAACCAACGAGGCGATCGAAGCCACCCGCCGGGCCGCCGAGGCCGCCCCCGAAATGAAGGAGGCCTGGTACAATCTGGGGGTACTCCACGGCCAGGCCGGCCAGTCGGATCAGGAGATCGCGGCCTACCAACGCCTGTTGACCATCGCCCCGGATTTTGCCCCGGCCTGGTTGAATCTGGGCGCCGCCCACGGCAACGCCGGCCGGCTTGCGGAGGCGATCATCGCCCTGGAACGAGCCGTGGAACTGGCTCCCCGTCAACCCAAAGCCCTTCTGGCCCTGGGCAGCGCCTACGCCGCCAGCGGCCAAACCGTCAAGGCCGGGGAGATCCTCCAGCTCCTGCGCCCCCTCTCCCCCCAACTGGCCGACCAACTGGCCGATCTGCTGTAGCTAAAGAAATTCGAAAAAAACCAGACTGAGGGCCATCACCAGCATCCCCGAGAGCAGTCCTATGATGGGGGTGTGGGCGGTGCCGTACAGACGGGCGGAGGGGATCAGTTCGTCAAAGGAGATGTAGACCATCACCCCGGCAATCATCGCAAAAATCAGGCCTAGGCTGGACTCGTTGAGCAGGGGGGCGAGCAGGATGAAACCGACCACCGCCCCGGCCGGCTCCGCCAGACCGGAAAACAGCGAATACCACAACCCCTTCCGCCGACTGCCGGTACCGTGGTAGATAGGCAGGGCCACCGCCACCCCCTCGGGGATATTGTGGATGGCGATGGCCGCGGCGATGGGAAGGGCCAGGACCGGATCGAGCAGGGCCACGCTGAAGGTGGCAAAACCTTCCGGGAAGTTGTGGATCGCCACCGCCAGGGCGGTAAAAACCCCGGTCCGCTTCAGGGAACGGGCCTTCTCGACATGGAGGTGGCCTGACCCGGAAAACTCCTTCTCTTTTTTCAGTTCGTGGGGGTTGACATCCTTGGGAACCAGCAGGTCGATCAGGGCGGTGGCGGCAATACCGAGGAAAAAAGCGGCGGTGGCCACGGCATGGCCCCACTCTTCACCGTAGATGGGCGCTAAGGAGTCCACCCCTTTGGGCAGCAATTCGACAAAGGAGACATAGATCATCACCCCGGCGGAAAAACCCAACCCCAATGAGAGCCATACCGTGTTGCGGGGACGAATAAACATGGCCAGGCCGCCACCGATGGCGGTGGAAAGCCCGGCCAGCAAAGTCAGGGAAAAGGCGAAAAAGAGCGCCGAAAACTCAAACCCGGCCATCTTGGTGCTACGGATTTACCTTGAGCAGCTCCACATCAAACACCAGTACCGCATTGGGTCCGATCACGGGGGGGGCTCCCCGTTCTCCGTAAGCAATGTGGGGGGGCAACACGATTTCCCACTTGGCCCCCTCGGCCATCAGCTGCAGAGCCTCGGTCCAGCCGGGGATTACTCCGGTCACCGGGAAGACGGCGGGTTCTCCCCTCTGCAGGGAGCTGTCGAAAATCGAACCATCCACTAGGCGGCCCTCGTAATGGACCGAAACCATATCCCCCTCACCGGGAGAAGCTCCCGTACCCGGCTCAACCACCCGATACTGAAGGCCGCTGGGGAGGCTGACCACCCCTTCCCGCTGGGCGTTTTCCTCCAGAAAGGCCTGGCCGGCCCGCAAATTTTCCGCGTTCAGCTCGCTCATCATCTCCTCCTGGCGGCTCATCATCTCATCCTGAAAGGCTAAAATCGCCTGGTGCATCTCCTCTTCACTCAACAGGGGCTCGATCTGACCAACGGCATCCTTGATTCCCAGGGCCAACAGATCGGCGTCCACGTCAATTCCCTGGGCCATGAAATCGGTCCCGATGTTCAGACCAATGCTGTAGCTGACCTTCTCCTTGACACTTTGCAATTGCGGGCGTTTTTCGACCTGGCCACCGCCCCCGCCGCAGCCACTGGTCAGGAGCAAGGCCACACCCGCCATAATCGCCAGGAACGATTTCGCAAATAACTGGTTCATTGTCGACTCCCTTTTCTGTGTCGCTTCGTGGTTAAAAAAGAAAAACCAGGACTGGGACGCCTGGTTCCGGTGATTTGAAAACTCCGACCGCCATCTGGAAGGGGTGGGGCCGACAGCAAGACTCCCCAACGTTGAAACTGGTCGGGACGAGAGGATTTGAACCTCCGACCCCATGCTCCCGAAGCATGTGCTCTACCAGGCTGAGCCACGTCCCGACTTAATCACAGCAACAAAAGGATCTCCACCACGGATTCCAAAACCGCAAACTCCGCAACCTTGGGCTTGGGCGGGGCCCATATTGCTTAACTTCAACGAATTATGCAAGCAAAAACTCTGTGGGGAGGATGGAAAGCGGGGTTGAACGCAACGGGGCCGGCATCCTGGCAGGATGCCGGCCCCGCCGGGCATGGATGGCAACGGAATAAACTTACTTCACGGCATCGGCAAGCTTGCTGCCGGCCTTGAAACGAGCCACCTTGCGAGCCTTGATGGTGATCGGCTTGCCGGTCTGGGGGTTACGCCCCTGGCGGGCAGAACGCTTGGCCACGGAAAAAGTGCCAAAGCCGACCAAAGTAACCTTGTCGCCCTTCTTGAGAGCCTTGGTCACCGCCCCCAGAGCGCCGGCCAGCGTCTTCTCCGCCGCGGCCTTGCTGATACCACCGGCTTTTGCCATCTGCTCCACCAGTTCACTCTTGTTCATTCCTTCCTCCTCGTGCTGTTTGGTTTTGCTGGTCAGTTCAGTCATCCCCTACCAACTCATATCCGCAGGTATCGTCAGGCTTTAACCAGCGGTTTTTTGATTGTCAATAAAAAATTCCCCGCCGTCAACCGAAAAAACGCCTAGACAGTAAATTTAACCTTCAGGAGGGCGGGTCCCCCCCTCCACCCGCTCAAAACCAAGCCCACGACAAAATTCATCTATTTCCAACCAGATAGCCAGAGAAATCAGTCGAGGGTAATCCTCCTCCCGCACCTCTATCCGGCAAAGGCTGCCCCAGTGGCGAAAACGGCAACCTTTAAATTTTTTTTCCAGCAGGAAAGCCTCTCCCCGGGCCACCAGGGCAATTTTATCCCGAGTTAGAGGCTGTCGGCCCATAATCCTGGTGGCCAGACAGGAGGCCGCCGACTTGTCCCAGTTGGCCAGCCCGCGCCAGCGAGCCGTGGCTCGGACCATCTCCTTGGTGAACCCGCTCTCGGCCAGGGGCGTCCTGATCCCCAATTCACGGAGGGCGGCCAGGCCGGGGCGATCTTTACTCAGATCGCTGAAATTGGTGCCATCCAGCAGAACCACCCGGTCACGCTCGGCGGCCTGGGCCAAAAAGATCTGATAGAGTCGGTATTTGCAGTGATAGCAGCGTTGTTCCGAGTTGGCCGCCACCTCGGGCCAGGCGTAGGGGTCAAGTTCCAGGACCAGGGGGCGACATCCCAGAGCGGCGGCCACCGCCATGGCCTTGTCATGCTCCCCGGGCGCCTGGAGCGGGGTACGGCCATGGAGGGCCAGCACCTGGTCACCGTGAACCTCCAGGGCCGCGGCCAGCAACAGCGAGCTGTCCACTCCCCCGGAAAAGGCCACCGCCACCCGGGCAAATCGGCGCACGGCAAGGCAGAGGGCCGCGAACCCCACCGCCTCCGCTGATTCCTCCATCATCCCCAACCGACCTTCAATCCACCACCGCCACCACTTTGTGCCCGGCCTCTTCCAGGGCCTCGATCACCACATCAAAATCGCATTTTTCCAGACGAAAACCATAAAGTTTACGACGCGAGGAGTGCTGTTCGGTGGAGACGCTGATAATTTCGCCGCCATGCTCCTTGATGATCCGGGTTACATCCTCCACCCCCCCTTTTTTGCCCAGCAGCAGGTCGATCCGGGTGGAGGCCTTGAGCAGGCCCATCACCGAGATCAGGGCTGAAAGCAGGTCGGTGGCGGTGATGATCCCCACCAGTTTTTTCTTGTCCAGTACCGGCAGGCCGCCGATCTTGTAGTCGTGAATCAGCCGGGCGGCCTTTTCGATGGTGGCGTTGACATTGATGGTGATGATATTGCGCACCATCACCTCATGGACATGAATATTACGCTCCAGGGAGGGAAAGGCGTAGTGGCGGATGTCGCTTTCGGTAATAAATCCGATCATCTGGCCATCCTCCACCACCGGCAGGTGGCGAATGCCGTGTTGTTTCATCAGGGTCCCCGCTTCCTGCAGCAAAGCGTCACGCCCGATGGTCACCAGCTTTTTACCACCCTGCATGCAATGTTTGACTTTCATTTGAAGAGATGACCTCGCAAGTTAAGCTGTCCCCGATCAGACCGTTAAAGCGAAGTAAAACATTCACCACGCCAGCACACCACACTCAAGCGACAACCCGTCGATCTTCACCAATCCCGCGATATTTACCGGGTTTAGCAGAGGCTGTCAACCGATGGCCCAAAGGGCCAAACGCAAAAACTCTTTGCATCCTGGCCGTTTTCCTAATAAGATGGAGAAATTTCCCTCCATAACCCATTCCGGGCCGGGCCGGACCGGGCCAGCAAAAAACGGTCAAAGGTGAAAGATGCCCGAAGTAACTGCCGATGACGCCAACCAGGCCGCTCTTAGCGAGATCCGGGATCAGATCGATGCCATCGATGACCGTTTCCTGGAGTTACTGAAAGAGCGGATTCGCCTGGCCAGGCGAATCGGTACCATAAAATCACGTGAAAACGCAGACAAGTGGGATCCAAAACGGGAGCGCGAGATTATCGGACGGCTCCTCAAGGAGAATAACGGCGAATTCCCCGAACCGGCCCTGCGGGCCATAATCCAGGAGATCATCGCCACCTGCCGCCTCTCCCAGAAAGAGATCGAGGTTGCCTATCTGGGACCCGAAGCCACCTTCTCCCACCTGGCCGGAGTGAAACAGTTCGGCTCGGCCGCCGCCTTCCGACCGCTGGAAACCATTGAAGACACCTTTATCGAGGTGGAGCGGGGCCGGGTCCACTATGGGATCGTGCCGGTGGAGAACTCCATCGAGGGGGCGGTAACCTCCACCCTGGACGCTTTCCGCAACCACCGGGTAAAAATTTGTGGGGAGTCGAACCTGGCGATCAGCCACAATCTGGTCAACCAGTCCGGCCGCCTGAGAGATGTCAAGCTGGTGGTTTCCCACGCCCAGCCCCTGGCCCAGTGCCGCCAGTGGCTGCATCGCAACCTGCCGGATGTTCCCCAGCAGAATGTGATCAGCACCGGGGTGGCGGCGAAAATGGCGGCCCAGGACCCCACGGTGGCCGCCATTGCCAGCTCACTGGCCGTGCGCACCTACCAGCTCCAGGTGGCGGCCAAGGAGATCGAGGATTATCGGGGCAATACCACCCGTTTTCTCCTGATCGGCCAGGAATCACCCAAGGCCGGAGGTGACGACAAAACCTCCCTGCTGGTGGCTTTGCTGGACAAGCCCGGAGCCCTCCACGAGGCCCTGAGCATCCTGGCCCGCCACTCCATCAACCTGACCCGGATCGAATCCCGCCCCTTCAAGGACCAGCCGGGCCGCTATCTCTTCTTTATCGACCTGCTCGGACACCTTGACGATCCGCCGGTGAAGGCGGCCTGCAGCGAGTTGCGCAAAATCTGCGCCCTCTACGAATGGCTGGGCTCCTATCCCCGGGACCGGGATTGACCCCTGGTGCCGACGGATCTTCTGCCATGCTGATTCTAGGTATTGAAACCTCCTGTGACGATACGGCGGCGGCAATGCTTGCCGTGGAGAGGCCCGGTTCCGGGCAGACCGGGCAAGAGGCGGCCGATTTGGCCCCGCCTACGATCCTCGCCGATCTGATCCAGTCCCAGGCCGCCACCCACAACCCCTATGGCGGGGTGGTTCCGGAACTGGCCTCGCGCCGGCACCTGGAAAATATCGAGCCGGTGGTCAGGACCGCCCTGACCCGGGCCGGAGTGGCCATCGGCGAAATCGACCTGATCGCCGTCACCCAGGGGCCGGGCCTGGTGGGTTCCTTGCTGGTGGGCTTCAATTTTGCCAAGGCCCTCTCCCTGGCTGCCGACATTCCCTATGTGGGGGTGGACCATATCACCGGTCATCTGGCCTCGGTATTCCTGGGCGATCAGCCTCCCCAATTCCCCTACCTGGCCCTGACCGCTTCCGGAGGCCACTCCAGCATCTTCCTGGCGGAAAGCCCCACCCATTTCACCCTCTGCGGCCGCACCCGTGATGATGCCGCTGGCGAAGCCTTCGACAAAGTGGCCAAACTGCTGGGCCTGGGTTATCCCGGCGGACCGGAGGTGAGCCGCCTGGCGGCCCGGGGCAATCCAAACGCCTGTGACTTTCCCCGGGCCTGGCTGGAACCTGCCAGCTACGATTTCAGCTTCAGCGGCCTGAAAACGGCGGTGGCCCAGCAGATCCGGCAAAAACCGCCCGCCTGCGAGGAGGAGATCGCCGACATCTGCGCCTCCTTCCAGGAGGCGGTGGTGGAGGTTCTGAGCCAAAAAACCCTGGCGGCGGCCAAAAGCATGGGCATCCCCCGGGTGGTACTCAGCGGCGGAGTGGCGGCCAATCCCCGCCTGCGCCAGTACCTGCGAGAGGCGGCCATTCGAGCCGGGGGCCTTGAGATATTCATGCCCGAACCCCGTTTCTGCACCGACAATGCCGCCATGATCGCCATGGCCGGTTTTTTCCAACGCCACCAAGCCACCCGGGCTCTCGATTCCGACGTTTACTCCCGCTCCGGCTATCTGCCGCCCCCCGCCTCCCTCCCGGGCCGACACAGCCACGGTCCCATCGCTCAAAGCTGACCAGCCATGGAACCCCAGCGCACCGCCCGCCTCTACTACCTGAAGATCCTCCGACTCAAGGGGGATCCCCAAAGCCTGGCCCGGGGGATGACCGTGGGAGTGGCCATCGGGATTATCCCCATTCTGCCCCTGCAAACCCTGACCATCCTGATCTGCGCCCCGCTGTTCAAGGGCAACAGCATCGCCGCGGTCCTGGCCGGTTTGCTGGTCAGCAATCCCCTGACCTTGATCCCCCAGTACTATATCTGCTGTAAGCTGGGCAAACTGCTCTACCCCATCGACCTATCCTGGTCCCGGGTCCGGGGAACCGTGGAGTACATGCTTTCCGGGTCCGCCTCCTGGGGTGAACAACTGGCCGCCTTAAGCCTGCTGGGTTATGAATCCCTGGCGGTCATGATCCTGGGTGGAGTAATCCTGGCCATCCCCCTGGCCTTGATCACCTATCCCCTTTCTTTGCGGCTTTTTCTGGCCATTCAGCGCAAACGGCGCCAAAAACATATCCTCTCCTGAGGAGTTGAACCGCCCAGATGAATCAAAACCATGTGCGCCAGATTTTGGCCGATCACCGGTTGGCCCCCAGTAAACAGTTGGGGCAGAACTTTTTGATCCAACCCCGGATCGCCACCCAGATTGTGGAGGCCGCCGGCGTAACTCCCGATGACACGGTGGTAGAGCTGGGGGTGGGCCTGGGGGCCCTGACCGCCCCGCTGGCCGCCAGGGCCGGGCAGGTAATCGGCCTGGAGCTGGATGCGGGAATTATCAAATATCACCGGGAAGCCCAGGATCTGGCCGCCAACGTGCGTTTGCTCCACCAGGATCTGCTCAGGGCCGATTTCAGCGCCATGGCCCGAGAGCAGGGGCAAAAACTGAAAATAATCGCTAATTTGCCCTATTCGATAACCAACCCCCTGCTCTTCAAGCTGCTGGAACACCACCCGGCCCTGGAGTGGGCGGTGCTGATGATCCAAAGGGAGGTGGCAAAACGGCTGACCGCCAAACCCAACAGCAAGGAGTACGGGGTCCTGACCGTGCTCCTGGAAAGTTGCGCCACCGTGGAGCGTCTGCTGCTGGTGGGACCGGGCAACTTCTATCCCCGACCCAAGGTGGACTCGGTGGTGATCCGTATCCGCTTTCTGCCCCAGGAAGAGAGCGGAACCGCTCCCCGGAATCTGGCCCTGCTGCGCCGGGTGGTTGATGCCGCCTTCGGACAGCGACGCAAGACCCTGCTCAACAGCCTGGGCTGCGGCAAGCTGCCCGGTCTGAACCGAATCGGGGCGGGCCGGGTCCTGGAGGCCGCCGCCATCTCCCCCAAGTTAAGGGCGGAGAACCTCACCACCGCGGATTACCTGCGGCTCACCGTGATTATCGCCGACCTGATCCGGGAGGCCAATGTTTAACTTTGTTTTTCACCACCCCACCCGGGTGATCTTCCAGCGCCGGGGATTGACCCGGCTGGGGGAGGAGTGCGCCCGCCTGGCCAGCAAGGTCCTTTTGGTTTACGGTCGTCGCAGCCTGAAGGCATCCGGGCGTCACCGGGAGGTCTGCGCCAGCCTGGCCACCGCCGGGGTCAGTTGGCTGGAACTGGGCGGGATCTCCCCCAACCCCACCCTAAGCCTGGTGCGGCGGGGGATCGCCCTGGCCAGGGAATACGGCGTTGGGGCGGTGGTGGCGGTCGGGGGTGGCTCGGTGATGGACAGCGCCAAGGCGATCGCCGCCGGAGCCTGCGTCAAACACGATCCCTGGCTGTTTTTCCGGGGAAAAAAAAGTATCAAGAGAGCCCTGCCCCTGCTCTGTGTCCCCACTCTGGCCGGCTCCGGTTCGGAATGCAACCCTGGCATGGTCCTGAGCAACGAAGAGAACGGCCAAAAGATCGGAATCGGCAACCGCCACCTCTACCCCGCCACCGCCATCCTGGACCCCGAGTTGACCTGCAGCTCCTCCTGGCGGCAAACCCTGTTCGGGGCGGTGGACAGCATCTGTCATCTGGCGGAGTTTTTCTGCACCGACCCCAGCCCCCACCACCGCCTCCAGGACCGGCTGGCGGCGGGCCTGATCCGGTCGATCATGGAAAGCTGTGAGCGGGTGCGGCCCAACCTGAATGATTATCCGGGCCGGGCCACCCTGCTCTGGGCTTCCTCCCTGGCCCTCTATGGCCTCAACAGCGCGGGCCGGGGCCGGATCCACTTCCCGGCCCACCTGGTGGCCCACGCCCTGGGCGGACGCCATGACCTGCCCCACGGCGCGGCCCTGGCGGTATTGCTACCCGCCTGGCTGAAATTCGAGGCCCAACGCAACCCAAGCCGGGTCGCCGCCCTGGCGCAAGCCGTTTTCGATCTGTCGGCCAGCGATGCCTCAACCATGGCGACTCGGGGGATTAGGCGGTGGCAATCATGGTTGCGGGGAATGGACGCGCCGGTCGGCCTGATCGACCTGGGCCTTCCCCCAGGGCCGGGGGAACTAGAGGCCATCACCGCCCACGCCGCCCCCCAGGCCCGGCTCTGGCGCCTGCCCTACAGCGAGGACGACATCGCCCGGATCTTGGCCCTCGCCGCCGCCTAGTCGTCGAGCAGAGGGCCCTGGTAATGGGTGAGGGTGGCGGAGAGAGAGCCGATGGCGATTCGCCCCCGGATCAGCAGCGGGATTCGATAACGGTCGTTGGTCAACCAAACTACCGGATCCCCGACTTTTTCATAAAGGCCGGCGAAGGTGAGGCGAGGGCGCACCCGCATAACCTCCCGCCGGCCCAGAATCGAGTCAAGCTCCTCCTGCCGCTCTACCGCCACTCGAACCAGATGCCGTTGACCATCGACAAAGGCGGGGATTACCACCTCCTTACCCAGGGCCAGGGGCATTACCCGCGTCACATAAAAGGCGGAAAATTCATTGTGAACCGGGCCATCAACCTCAAAACGCCGGGGCTCATCCAGATCGCGTTGATAGATGATACGGCCATTCTGCTGATCATACATGGTATCGCGAATGGTCAGCCGCTGCCCCTGGCGCTGGTTGGCGCGATAGCTGCCGGGCAGCCGCTGGTCCCCCTGGACCACCACCCTGAACTCGTCGTGGACCGGATAAAGAACCCCCAGCAGACCCACGGTCTGGGCGGTGATGTCGATGGCGAAAAGCTGCTCCCCTTCCACCAGCTGTTTGATCTCCAGGGTCAACTCCCCGGCTTTCAGCCCCATCCAGGTGACCCCATAGTGAAGCACCTCACCAACAGGATAGGCAGTGGCCAATAGCTGGGCCACCGGGCCGTCCGGATCGACCTGGCCCGCCGGCACCGACGAGCGCGGGACGAGGAGAGCGACCCCGAGCAAAAGCGGGATCAGCAAAAGACAAAAACAGCGAATAATTGGTTTAATAAGCATCTCAACTCACCTCCCACGGAGCCGACGGGGTAATAACTTGCCGAAAGCAGGTAACCTTGCTAGCATACCCCCATGTCAACGCAATTAATCAAGGAGGTTTATCTATGGGTAACCAGACCATCCGCCTGGACAATGGTACCGAGTATAGCGGCGAACTGAAAGACAATCAACCACACGGTCAGGGCAGCCTGGTGGATGCCAATGGTAATCGCTACGAAGGAGAGTTCAGGGAGGGTAAAATGGACGGCCAGGGCACCCTGACCCAAATCGATGGCCTGGCCTACAGCGGAGAGTTCAAGGAGAACATGTTCCATGGCAAGGGCTGCCTGACCCAACCC
>DSDS01000152.1 GCA_011048585.1 Desulfurivibrio alkaliphilus
CTTTTTTTTGCGGATGATCTCCGAGGTGTAGGCCCAATAGGGCTCAACCCCGGCAAACTCGCTGGAAAACTGGGTTCTGAAGCACTCCAGGGCCGCTTCGGCCCGGCTGCTGGAGCCAAAGACGGCAATAACAACGGCCGGCTGTTCTTGTAATTTCGGCAGCCGCATCTTGCGGCCGATATATCCATGTTGATCCATTTTCAACCTCTTCTTTCGCCTCGGCGCATGCCAAGGGCCGCAAGGGCTATGATGGCAAGCACCACCAGTCCGGCCAGCCATTCTATTCCGGATGAACTCACCTTGGTGGAATCATCGGCATTTTCCATTTTTTCCATCTTGTAACCCTCAACCTCGGCCTGCTCCGCCTTGGCAGCACCGCTGTCCCGGGGTTTTTCCCCCTTGGCCCCGGCCTGTTCGGAGCTGGGGGCGGTGAGCTGTTGCTGTAAGGCCTGCCGTTCAACCACCTGTTCGGCCAGGGACTTCTGCGCTGCCTGTTCAATGGCCAGCTTGAACTGCTCCACCAGCTCCGGGCTGAGGACGCCGGGCAGGGAGATGATGGCCACCACCATCTGGTTGAGCAGCGGGTTGTTGCAGGTGTGGTCGCAGCAGGCCACCCCTTTTTCCACCACATTGACCGCATACTCCACGGCCAGCTTTTTCTGCACGGCCTCGTCCGCCTGCCAGTACTCCTTACGCACCGCCTCCAGCATCCGGGCGGTGATGGACTGGTAGGCCCAGGGATTGGCCCGGTTGAAAAATTCCTTCAGTTCCTGGCCGTACTTATCCTCAACATAGACCTCATGGATCTGCTGCCACTGGGCCGCTGTCACCTTGTCCGGGGTGGTTACCTGCCAGCCCCAGAAATATTCGACAAAGTTGCTCATTTCCCTGGCCCCGGCGTAATCCTCCTTTTTCATGCCCTCGATCCATTTGGGGTTCAGATAGCGGCTGCGCAGCTCCCGCCCCAGGGTGGCGGCCATGTCTTCCACCGTCACCCGGCCTGCTTTCTGCTGGTTGGTGATCAGGGTTTCCGGCGCCTGGCCCGACTCATGACGCACGGCCATGGCCAGCCCGCCCAGATACTGAAACATGTCGTCATTATCCATGAGGCCATAGAGATTGGAGGAGCGGGAATGCACCGCCACATCGGTTGCAGCCAGTTGTTCCTTGAACAGGGCGCGCGCCTCCTTGCCCCAGTGGCCGCCGCCAAAGGCAAAGCCCATGCGTTTTTCATAGACATCCACCACCTCGCGCTCATCCGTCCACAGCCCCGAGGCCCCGGTCATCTCGCTGACTCCGTTACCGTAGGAGCCGGGTGTCTCGGAGAAGATCCGTAGACGGCTCAGCTCCTCGGCCTCGTGTTCATCCATGCCGTCGGCAACAAGTTTTGTCTTGATGCGGCGACTGCCTGCGGCCACCAGGTTTTCAATATCGGTCTGGAGGATGGCCAGGCGCACCGCCTCGTCAAGAAATTGCATCTTGTCGGGAAAAAGATCCCGGTAGAGACCGGAGGCATTGATCAAAACATCGATACGAGGGCGGCCAAGCTCTTTGCCCGGCACCACCTCCAGGCCGGTCACCCGGCCGGATGGCAGCCATTTGGGGCGAACGCCCATGAGCCAGAGGATGGTGGACTCGTTCAACCCTTCGTTGCGCAGCGTCTCCACGGCCCACAGCACCACTGCCACCTTGTTCGGGTATTTCCCGTGCTTTTCCAGATGGTTGGCGATGATGGCATCCGCGGCCTTTGTGCCCAGCTCCCAGGCTGCCGGGCTTGGCAGTTTAGCCGGGTTAAAGCCGTACAGGTTGCGGCCGGTGGGGATGGCGCCGGGATTGCGCAGGGGGTCATTGCCCTCGCCCGGCTCCACAAAGCGGCCCGAAAGACCACGGAGCAGGTTGTTCATCTCCAGACTGGCCGAGGAGCGAAGGCGCTCGGCCGCCTGGTGCTCTTTCTCGTCCGGATTCCATGTGACCACCGCTTTGGCCATTTCGTCGATCTCGTCACTCTCCTTACTGCGGCCAAAGGTGTGCATGCCGTAAGGGATCATCTCCTCCTTGACCTCTTCCATATAATGACCAATGATGCCGGCAAGCTCCGTATCAGGGATTTCCTGTGCACTGTTGCCGGCCAGATCGGCCAGAATCCCGGTCTGATCCGCCAGGGCCCGTAACTCTTTGATCTTTTCCCGGGCGGTGACGCTGCCCCGGGCCTCGGCCCGTTCAATCTCACCGGCCAGTTCCGCCAGGCGGCCATACTCCTTGTAAAGGCCGGATTGGCGCAGCATGGGGGTGAGATGGGAGAGCATGACGCCTCTGCCCCGTCGCTTGGCCTGGATGGCCTCGCCCACATCATCGACGATATAGGGGTACATGTTGGGGATATCGGTGATCAGCACCTCGGGCGGGCATGACGGCGACAGCCCGGCCTGCTTGCCCGGTGTCCACTCATAGGTGGCATGGGTGCCGAGATGGATCATGGCGTCGGCCCCGAACTTTTTCTGCAGCCAGAGGTAGGCGGCGATGTACTGATGGTGGGGGTAGAGGGTGGTGTCGTGGTAGAGCTTCATCGGGTCGTCGCTCCAGCCCCGGGCCGGTTCCGGCATCATGACCATATTGCCCCGCCGCACCAGGGGAATGACGATCCTGCCCTGGTGCATCATCATCTGAAAATCACCCGGTTTGCCCCACTGGTCGATCACTCCGTCGCGAAAGGCCCGCGGCAATTCGGCAAACCATTGTTCGTATTCAGCCGGATCAAGCAGCACCAGATCGCCCGCGCCCACCATGGCGTCCAGTTCGCCCGGCGCCCAGGTGCCCACGTTGCGGGCGCCGTTTAAGACCAAATCCTTCACCTCTTTTTCACTGGGCGGCTGGCCGGTGGTATAGCCCTCCCGGGCAAGCCCCTTGAAAATCTCTTCCAGCGAGGCAAAGACATTGAGATAACTGGCCCCGACATTCTGCTTGCCCTGGTGATGATTGTAAAAAAGGATGGCGATTTTCTTGTCGCGGTTGGCTTTGCCTTGCAGGTTGATCCAGCCCTTGAGCCGGGGGATGAGCCGCTCGATATTCTCGGTGACCGGCTGGCCCAGATACCAGCTCTTGCCGCTGGTCGCATCCACCACCTTTTCCTTGGCCATGAGCACCGTGGGCTCGATCAACCCGGAGATCTCCGGGCTGGCCATGGTCCAGGCCACCTCCTGTGGTCCAATCCCCACCGGGCTTTGCCGCCACTCGTCCACTGTGTCCTTATAGAGGCTGATGGCCGAGATGATCGGTACATCGAGTTTACGGAGATCCTCGGCCAGTTTTGGGGTGAGAGCGGAATAAAATTTGAGGGAAAAGGCGAGCAGGAGGTCCACCCGCGCCTTGTCCTTGTCATCGAGCAGAAAGGACTCGATGGCCTGCTGGTCATTGCCGAAACAGGGCAGCACGTTGAAACCCGCCTCCTCCAGCCGTTTGACCAGATAATCAATGGGTTCCTGCTGACCGGGGGTGAGAAATGAGGAATAAAAAAGCAGGCCCAGGCGCGGCTTTTGGGGATCATGGCCCGGTCGCGTCGCCTGCCACCTGAGAAATGTGGCCACATCGGAAAAGAGATCCGGGGCCTCGGGATGATAGAGGCCGAGCCCCAACCGGGGCTGCAGCGGCGCGAAGGAAACCGCCGGGTCGAAATGGCGATGGATCACCAGGCGCAGCATGTTCTCGATATTTTGCCGGCTCAGGTGACGAAAATAATCGGCCACCTCGGTATCAAAAATAAAACCCTTCTTCTTTAAGGCCGCGTCATCGTGAGAGCCGCGCAGGGCATAGATGGTCTTGCCTGAAAGATCGATTTCAGCGGTGAGATACTCCTCCAGATCCCGGCCCATGACATCCACGACAATCACCCGGGCCGCCTCGATCTCCTTGCGTAAAGGCTCGCCGCCCGGCTCCAGTTCACCGGCGGAAACAACCTTGATCCGCTTTTTCAGGTCCGCCACCATCCCGCCCACGGCCAGATTGGTGAGGTAGGAGTTGTTGTCGATGACCAGCACGGCAATTTCATGGGCCAGGGCGCTTGCCGGCAGTAAAAGGAGCATACAGATAATAAGGAGTTTTTTCATAATCAGTCACCAGGAACGCTGTGTTGAGTCCGGGCCTTCAGGCCGCTGACCAGGGCTGCTAAGGCTTTGCCGATCACCAGGGGCATCTCCTGGTGGGCCTCGGTATCGCTCAGATCCACCGGCCCACCGGCAATGCTTTCCGCTTCGGCTCCGCACCAGGCCGTAAACGAGGTAAGATCCGTGATCAGCCCCTGTTCATAAGCATCACTGATGGCCAGGGCTGAAGCCACAAAGGAGGCATAGCGGGGCTGCAACAGAAGGTGCTCCAGGTCGCTGCGCACCGGGGCCGGGGCAAAAAAAACCCCCCAGTTACTATTTCGCTCCTCGAGCCGCTTAAAAATGGAGCGCTCCCTCACCAGCCCGTTCTGTAAACGGATGGCCCGCTGTACCCCCTCATGGACGGCCCTGGCCATGAGTTCTCCCATTTTCGTATGTCCTCCGCTGCTTTCGATGGGATTTCCCGCCCCCTCGACCACGATGATATTGTCGGTGCCGGTACCAGTGGCCTGATGCCCTGGGGCCGAATAGGCGGAACGGATATCCATATCCTGCATGGCTGCTGTCTTGGCCTCGGTGGCGGTAATGATTGCCCGGCTCATGGCCTGCGCTGAGAGCTGCATATTGGTCAGCAGCAGGATGTTGATGGTGCCTGGTTTGTCGCTCTTGGCCTTGCTGTCCGGTTCATAGAAGAGGCCGGTGTCTGCCCCCATGCGCATGGCATTGCTCTCCACCCCGGCCGTGACCAGGGCCGTGACCGCCATCTCCTTGAATGATTTTTTGACCACGGCCAGATTGTCCATATTCGCGCCGGTGAAGAGCATGGCCGTGGACTCCGGTGAGAACCCGAGAACCTGTTGCGTCGATGCGCGTAGGGCGGCAAGCCCCTGCCGGTGCCCCAGCCCCCAGGAAGGTGGGGGAAAATAGTGATTGGCCACGGTGCTGATCCCTTGCCGTTGCCCTTCCAGGGTGGAGATGACGCGCATGGGCTGCTTCAGGGTGAGGGCCACGGTCTTATTGCGAAAGTCCTTGATATCGCTCTCGATGATTTCAGCCTTGGCCACATAGTCGAGCTCAAGTTGCAGGGGGGTGCGGCTGACCACCCGTTCCGGCAGGACAAAGTTCGCTGGAGCGCCGAATTCTCGCTTATGGATTTCGGCGGCCAGCCAGGAGACGAAATAGCCGGGATGGGTAGCGACCCGGCAGGTGAGGTCACAGGGAAAGAAAAGGATACGATTATTCTTGATTGCCTCCACCTCGTTCCATCCCGGTTGTTGAAGCATGTCTAGCTGCTCTTTATCGCCACCGCAGCCATACAGCACCTGCGGGTTGAACCGCTGCCACTCTGCAAGGGTCACGGTGATGATATTGCCGTTTTTGCCCCAGATCGGGGCAATGCCACCGGCAGCACGGATATAATCGTTCTGGAAGGAGTCATCACCAGGCGCCATAACCCTGTCCCCCCGGCCCATGAGCCGCATGACCCGTGGCCTTTGTTCAGCAGCTATCCCCTCAATTTTTCTGGCAATCACTGCCAGCTGCCGCTCCTCCTCGGCAATGATCTTGTCGGCCGTCTCTTCTCGGTTGAAGATGCGGCCGAGCAAACGGATATGGGCGAAAGACTCCTCGATGGAGCGGGGGGCAAGCTGAATCAGGATCGCCTTGTCCCGGAAACGGGCCTTTACCTCCTTTTGCAGATCCGAATAAAAAATCACCTCCGGTTGCAGGGCCGCCACCCGGTCAAGATCAGGACGGAGAAAACCGCCGACAATCGCCTTGTTGGCCGTCTCCGGCGGCAGTACCGAATGATGGGTTATGCCCTGTACCGCGTCCCGGACACCCAGGCGTAGCAACATCTCGGTCACCGACGGCACCAGCGACACCACCTGCTCCGGCGGTTTACGCAGCAGGATTGCCTGGCCACCGTCATCGGTGAAGGAGATCGGATATGCTCCGGCCAGAGCCATACGCGGCAACAACAGAAACAACAGAATAATGAAGGGATGCACCCCATGCATGGTTCTTTGGATTGATACATTCATTGATTTCCCTCCGGCACATAGATCATGGAACCGTCTTCCAGCCGGTAGGCGGTGCCCAGCCTCTGGCCTTTGCCCTTGGCCTGCTCAGGACTCACCTTCATGGCCTCGATTTTTTTGCCGTCCTTGATGATAATCTCCATGGCACCGCTGGCCGACTGTTTGGTAATGGTGACCTGCGAGTCCTGTTGCAGCAGATCTTCAAGGTGAAAGGCGCCGAATAAGGCCAGCAGCAGCCCGACGACGAAGACCAGACCCAGGTCAAAGAGATTGGCCACCCCGCTCATGGGGTCGTTGTCCGACAGACCAGCGCCCCGCTTCTGGTGGCGCAGCAGATATTTCATGGTTGTTCCTCCTGCATGGCCACTTCGCAGAGCAGTTCCATATTCTTCACATCCTCTTCCACCCAACGCCGTTGGATGGTGAAAAAGAGATAGCTGACAAGCCCCAGAACCATGCCCACCACCGTGGTGGTAAAGGCTATGACCAGATCCCCGGACAAACGGGTCAGGTCGCCCTGGGCCAGGGCGGCCAGGCCGGTGCCCATGGGAATGAGGGTGCCGATCAGGCCGAGACCCGGCCCGATGCGGATGAGCATCTTGAGCCGGTCCACCGAGCGCCACATGTGGTGCTCGGTGTCACGCAACAGGTTGAGAACCGCGATCTCTGCCCTGACTGCCTGCCGCACCTCGGCAAACGCCTGGCCAAAGGCGCGGACCGGAGCGGAAAAGCCATCAAGGTGCAGGGCCGCCAATGATTCGATGGCATTGGCAGGGGGGGAGAGCCGCCTGCGCGCCAGCCACATGCCGAAGAACTGGCCGCTGTAGACCAGCAGCCACACCGTGAGCAGGCAAAGCAGCAGCAGTACGGGCAGCAGCAACGACGAGGAAACAAGGTAGATAAATGATGCCAGCAGGGCGGTGATGTTCATAAAGGTCTCCGTAGTGATTGGATAAAACCAAAGCCAAAGGCCAGGGCCATAGCGCCCAGCAGCAGAAGCTGCCGGGAATCGGCAGGCACAACCATGTTGCTGCTGATCCGGTAGATCCGTTCCAGGTCGCCGAACTGGGGCACGATGGCAATGGTGACAAGAAAGTAGAGGGCGGCCAGCACCATGACCATGCCGAGCCCCTGGCCGTCGAGCTTCTGGCTCAGGAAGAAAAAGAAAAGCCCACTGCCCAGGCTGACCGCCATAAAGCCGCCGGCAAGCCAGGCAATGAGCCAGGGATTGCCGGGTAGCAGATTGTCGAGAAAGGCCATGGAAAAGAGGATCACCGCAAAGCAGACCGGGCAGGGCAGGGCCAGCAGCAGCCAGCCCCGGCCGGCTACTGCTGGTTGATGGCCCCGCTTTTGCAGCAGCACCACGCCCCAGACCAGCAGCAGGGCGGCGAGCAGGAAATGCAGGAGCATGCCGCCTGCGGCAAGGGTCATGACTGTTTGCAGGTGGGCCAAAAAATCAAACCGAACCACCATCAGCCAGGCCAGGGCAAAGAGCAGCAGATACCCCCAGACAAAACCACCGGCCACCAGCAGGTTACGCCGCACTCCTGCCTGTCGGCGCAGGCCATGTCCCAGCCCGGCCCCACTCTTGACGGCAAAGACCCCCATGGTAAAAACAAGACCGAGGATGAGTGATTTGATCTCCATGGCTAAAACTCATACCGATAGGTGGCATAAAAGGCACGGCCAGGCTTGGGAAAGCCCTTTTTCTCGTAATAATTCTTGTCGAAGAGATTATCCGCCTGCAGGGTGAGCCGGTGTTGAGAAAGAAAGGTGATGCCCACCACCAGGTCCACCACGGTAAAGGAGGGGTATTCCACCTCCGGATATCCCGCCGCGTTCCAGTCGGTATCCTTCATCCGGCCCTGGTTGCGCACATGCAGCTTGGCGTTGAACATGCCGTCCTCGTACCGCACCCCGTAGTTTATCGTACGCCGGGCCACGTTATGAATATCCCGCATGGTGCCGCCTGCTTGTTCCTCTTCGGCCTTGAGCATATGGGTGGCGTTAACGAAAAACTCCAGGGAGCGTTCCCAGGCAAGGGGGGCGCCGATGTCAAAGGAAAGAATGGTTTCAACCCCCTCCATCTTGGCGCCCAGGCTGTTTTGGTAGGTGGAGGTGGTGCCTGTTGTGACGCTGCTGATCTTGTCGTCAACATCGGTATGAAAATAGGTGAGATCCAGGTTCAATCCCCACGTGGGCCGACCATAACCGATGCCGAGATCAAAGGTGAGGGAGGATTCCGGATCGAGGTTTGGATTGCCTTTGGTAATCATGGTGACACCGTCCACCTGCCGCTCCGAGTACCCGGCGAGCTGGGCCGCGGAGGGCGGCACAAAGCCCTGGCCCAGAGTGGTGTGCAGCCTTACGCCGCCATCAAAAAGATAGTTCAGTCCGGCCCGCAGACTGGTGGTGGAAAAATCCTCCGAGTTCGGGGTGAAGTCGGTTTTATGAGGGGTCTTCGTGGTTTCCACCGTAAAGGTGTCGTAACGGCCGCCCAGGCTGGCGGTGAGCCGCTCATCCATGAATTTCCAGATGGTTTCCAGGTAACCTGCCTGGTTCTCCCGGCCCTCGTTGGGGGAATAGGGCGCCTTTCTTGAACCGTCCTGGTTGTAGCTGCGACTCTCCACGGTGATATTTTGGTAATCAGCGCCGATGATGAAGCGATGGCCCTGCCAGGAATATTCATTTTTAAGCTGAAAACCGAGCCAGTCGGTCTGTGAATCATAGCTGCGAAACGGCGCGACCTGGACTGGTACCCAACCGGTGTAATGCCGGTAATTTTCCGCGGTTTCATTGGCCAGGTAGGCGGTGAAGGAGAGTTGGTTGTCTTTGTTGAGATTGCCGGCCACGTTGAAATCGAGGCCGTAGCGGTCTATATCCTTATGCCCTGACTTCAGATCGCCGTGAAAGATGTCACCGGGGGTCTCTATGTCGCGGCCCTGGTAGAGCTCGCCGCTTAGATCAAAGCGCCAGGTGTCATGGAAGGCTCCGCCGATGCGCAGGTTGCCGTTTTGGGTTTTATAGCTGGTGTTGGCCCGGGTCTCGCCATTACCCATCCTGAAATCATCGGCCTGCTCGAAACGCCGGGCGGCGAGGTCAAAATCAAAACCGTTGCCGACAGCCCCGCCCACAGCCGCCTTCTGGCTGTTGCTCTGAAAGGAGCCGACACCGATCTCGGCCATCCCGGTGAGCTTGTCGCTGCTTTTTTTGGTGATGATGTTGACCACCCCGCCCATGGCCTCACCGCCGTAGAGCGATGAGGCCGGGCCTTTCAGCACCTCGATCCGTTCGATATTGCCAACCAGAATGGTGGCGAGGTTGGTGGCCCCGGCCGGTCTGCCGTTGATCAGCACCAGGGAATGTTTGGTGATGCCGCCAAATTCTGGCCGGAAACCACGGATGCCGATCCCGGCAAGGGCGCCGGGATATTCAATGACACCGATGGAACTGTTTTTTTTCAGCTGCTCCGTGAGGGTTTCGCCGGTGGTTCGCTCAATCTCCCCGCTATCGATAACCTCCACCTTGGCCGGGATGGACGTTATCGTATCCTCGCTGCGGGTGGCGGTGACCACCACCTGCTCCAGGGTTATGGTTTCTTCTCCGGCAAAGCCGGACACCGCCGGAAAAAGAGTGAGCAAAAGGGGGAAACACAGCCATTTTTTCATGACCGTTCCTCCCTGAGGCAGCGTCGCGTGACAAACTGAAAAACATTCCAGTCCGTAACCGCGAGCAGGGTGAGTTTACAGAGACTTCTTTCGGTTTTGACCATATCCCTTCCTCCTTTTCGGCGCCGCCTGGGCGGCAGACGCCGTATACGAAGAGTCCGGGCAAAAAAAATCCCCGGACCAATGAAAGTTGATCCGGGGATTCCCTGTTTTTCCCACGAATAACGATAAGTACTCCGCCCCTTGTCCACGGGGGCAGGCTCTCTATTTTTTGTTTGCAGACAGGTCTTCTGACTCCCGGATCGATCTCCTTTTGCGCCTTCCCAACCTTGATAAGGTCAGTGGCATACTCGCAAAATTCGTCCCCGGTCACAGCGGCGGGCCCGTCCCGGATTTACACCGGGTTCCCTATTAAGCTCGGTTAAGAGCATCTGAAACAGATTAGACACCTAATACAGTGGTAGTTAAAGATCAAGAGAAAAGAGAAGGGTCTTCTCCCGGTGGGCATCATGAATATTTTGCCTTCTTCTCCAGACGTTGTTACAATTTTTTCGCAATATTTTTTATGGCCCATTTGGGGTCTGTGTGTTAGCGTATCACGAATTGTTTTTCTGTATTCCTAAATTGAGCGATTCTTTTACAGTGATCAACGCTGCACGGAGACTTTACTACTTTGCATAGTTTGCGGGGAAAATTGGTGGCACGATTGCTTGAAACAGAGCACCTTTTGACC
>DSDS01000077.1 GCA_011048585.1 Desulfurivibrio alkaliphilus
CGCAAGTCGTGACGCACCTCCTGGGCCATGGAATCCAGGCAGTAGTCGCTGATGCTCTGGAAAACCGCCAGGGCCAGAAAGGTGCCCAATACTGCCAGGCCGAACCAGACAAAGATGGTCGGGGAAGTTTCACCGCCCCCCCGGGCGGCGATGGCATCCACCACCCAGCCGATCAGGACCAGGGGCAGGAGATCGAAGAGACGGGCCAGGGCGTTCAGGACCAGGCCGATGCCGATCCGCGCCTTGTAGGGGGCGACAAAGGGGAAAATCTTCCAAAGGTAATGGCCCAAGGGGGCGGAATAACCCTGGTCATCCTGGTCCGGGTCGGGTTCGGGGTGGACTGGTGCGGCGGTCACGATCTATCCGGTTATCCTTTTAATGGTGCCAGTCGGCGAAAACTTGGTCGGCCAGGGGGGTGGTTGCCAACTCCCGCGCTCGCCCGGTGGTTTCAGCTCTTACCACGGCCCGGTTCCGGGCCCGGCAGCTCTTGCCGGCGTAGCGCAAGACCAAGGTGGCGGCGGCGGCCAGGTCCTGCTCCTCCCGCTCCCGGGCATCAATCCTGGCCGCTAAAGTGGCGGGGCGGCGTAAAACGGCGGTGGGTCCGGGGTCATCCCGCAAATTGAGAAGCCAGTCGGTGGGCAGGGCCAGGGTTTGCAGGCGGTCGTTTTCCGGCTCATTGCGCCCCAGCACCAGCCAGGCCCCGCCGGGCAGCCGCAGCACCCGGCCGGCCAGCAGCAGGCGGATGTCGGCGGCGGTCGGAATCTTGCCGACCAGGGACGCTTCCTCGTAAAGCCCCCGGATCCGCTTGGCCAGATTGGGGTCGGTGAGAACGCAGCCGCCACCGGGACTTTCATAATCCTCAATCCCGAAACGAGCCGCAAGTTCGATCTGAGGCGTGCGGTTGCGGCCCCGGAAAGCCAGCAGCCGATCCCGATCCACCAACCCTTCCCGTTCCGGTCGGGTGGGGGGCAGATGGCGGGCGCTCAGGGGACGGAGCAGGAGATCGTCGCAGCCGCTGTCCCGTTCAATTACCCGCAGGGTATCACGACGTTGGGACATGGGCCGCTGGCCCAGAACCTCGCCGGAGATCAGGAAGGAGGCGTCAAATTCCGCCAGCATCCGCAGGGCCTCGCCCATCAGCAGGATTTTGCAGTCGACACAGGGGTTGAAATTCTTGCCGTAGCCGTGGGCCGGAGCCGCCAACATCCGCAGGTAGGGCTCGGTGAGATCGCGCAGCATCACCTCGATTCCGTAGCGGCGCCGGACTTCGTCCCGATAGGCTTGGGGATCGGCCAGCAGGGCCGTGCCGAAAAAGGGGGTAACGAACTTGACCGCCACCACCCGAATCCCCTGCTCCATGATCAGACGGCAGGCCAGGGTGCTGTCCAGGCCGCCGGAGTATAGGGCTAGGGCGGTGGTCATCGCGATCTATTCCTTTTACTGGCCAGCAGCTCGCTGGCGTACTCCATGGTTTTGGCGGTCACCTCGTCCCCGGCCAGCATCCGGGCCAGTTCGGCGGGCCGCTCCTCTTCGGCCAGCCCCACCACCTCGGTTATGGTGCGCGCGCCACTGCTTTTCTTCCGCACCACGAAGTGATCATCGGCCCCGGCGGCAATCTGGGGCAAATGGGTGATGCACAGCACCTGGTGGTGGCCGGCCAGCTCCCGGATTTTGCGGGCCACCGACTCGGCGGTTTTACCGCTGATCCCGGCATCCACCTCGTCGAAAATCACGCTTTCCACCTTGTCCTGCCGGGCCAGAATCGACTTAAGGGCCAGCATCAGACGAGAAAGCTCGCCGCCGGAAGCCACCTTGGCCACCGGTTTCAGGGGCTCGCCGGGATTGGCGGAAAAGAGGAATTCGGGCCGGTCCCAACCCAGACGGGTGAGACGTTCAAGGTCGTCGACCACCGGCATCTCCACAGCGAAGCGGGCCTGTTCAAGGGCCAGGGAGGCCAGCTCCCGCCCCACTCGTTGACTGAAATCATCGGCCACCCGCCGGCGGGCGGCGGAGAGCCGACCGGCCAGCAGCACCAGTTCCGTTTCCAGTTCCGCCTGCTCCCGGCCCAACTCGCTTAAGGCAGCCTCCAGATTCTCCAGGTTTTCCAACTCCCGGCCGGCCTCCTCGGCAAAGCGCAGCACATCATCGATGGTGGGGCCATATTTGCGTTTCAGTCGCTGCAGCTGGTCGATCCGGGCGGTGACCTGATCGAGCCGGACCTGGTCACTGGGCAGTTCCTGCAAATAACGGGAGATCTCAAGCTGGGCCTCTTCCAGGATAAAAGAGGCCCCCGCCACCTCCTCGGCCAGCTTGGCCACCCCCCCATCCAGGGCCGCCATCTGCTCCAGGTTTTTACGCACCAGGGCCAGAGGGCCGTTGATCTTGCCGGCCAGATCTGAGTAGCAGTGCTGGCCCAGGGCGATCAGGCTGTCGGAGGCTTTCAGCCGGTCCCGCTCGTCGAGCAGGAGTTGATCTTCGCCCACCACCGGGGCGATATCGGCGATCTCCTGGCACTGGAAGCTCAAAAAATCGCGCCGTTGCTCCTTGTCCTGCTCCCGGCCCCGCAACTCGCGCAACCTGGCCTTAACCTCCTGCCACTGCTCAAAGCGGGCGCCAAAACTCCGGCGCTGCTCAAGCAGATCGCCGGCGGCGTCAATGCAGTCGAGGTGATAACGTCCCTGGAGCAACTGCTGATGGTCGTGCTGGCTGGCCACGCTGAGCAGATGCTCGACAATGCCGCCAACGGTGGCGGCGGTGGCCATGGAGCCGTTGAGGTAAAAACGGCTCTTGCCCTTGGCACCGATCACCCGCTTGACGATCAGTTCTCCGGCCTCTCCGGAAGCGGGTTGATCTGCGGCGGCCAACACCCCGGCCGCCGTCAAAACCTTGAGCAGTTCGTCATGACCGGGATCAAACTCGAAAAAGGCCTCCACCGTGGCCTGGTCGGCCCCGCTCCGCACCCAGTCCCCCGAAGCCCGGCCGCCAGCCAGCAAGTGAATGGCCTGCAAAATGATCGATTTGCCCGCCCCGGTTTCCCCGGTCAGGACGATCAGCCCCGGCCCCAGGCTAAGCCGCAGCTCTTCGATCAGAGCAAGATTGTTGATCCATAGTTCTTTAAGCATCGGCCAAAGATACCGTATCCTTCCGGAATTGCAATAAAGGCCAACAAGTTATGGCATTTTGGCCGCTTCATCGGTATCATACGCAGCGACGCAACTTTCAGGACCAAACGGTGTCTCCTGATTGAACAAAAAAACCGCTTTCCCCGCTAACCGGCGACTCTCTTCCATGACCAACCTTTTTCATTCCACCATGCAGAACCTGCTCCGGCGTGTCAAACGCGCCCCCGCCCTGCTCTGCCTGCTGATCCTGGCCGTTATCCAGCCCCTGCCGGCCCGGGCCGTAAGCATCCAGGATGAGCGGGAGCTGGGCGAGCGACTGCTCGTCCTGATCCGCAAGGAGTTCAAGCTGATCGACGAACCGGATATCAGCACCTATATCCGGGCCTTGGGCAATGAGGTGCTGGAGGTGGCCGGACCCCAGCCCTTCAGTTACCAATTCTTTGTCATCAACAACCGGGAGTTCAACGCCTTTGCCGCTCCCTCGGGCCTGGTCTTTATCCATTCCGGCCTGATCGAGGCCAGCGACAGCGAGGGGGAGTTGCTCAGCGTCATGGCCCACGAGGTGGGGCATGCCGTCAGCCGCCACTACGCCGATCGTACCGACAAGATGCAACGGATCAACCTGGGCGCCACCGCTCTGGCCCTGGCCGGCATGATCCTGGGAGGAGGCAGCGCCCTGGGCGAGGCGGTGGTGGCCGGTTCCCTGGCCGGGGGCGCCACCGCGGCCCTGCAGTTCAGTCGCCAGGACGAAGAGGAGGCCGACCGGCTAGCCTTGAAGTGGATGCATGAGATGGGCCGCGAACCGGCCGAAATGCTGGGCATGCTGCGCAAAATGCGCAATATCAGCCGCTTTCGCCGGGCCCAGCTGCCCCCCTACCTTTTGACCCACCCGGAGCCGGAGCAGCGGCTCTCCTATATCGAGGACCGACTTCACATGGAGGGGCTGTCAACCCGGCCCCAGCCTCGGCTGAGCGATGCCGATTTCGAGTTTCAGTTTCATCGGGTCCGCCAACGGATCTTTGCCCTGACCCGTTCCCCCCAGGAGTTGTTACCCGCCCTGGAGCACCGCCTGCGGGGGGGCGACGATGCTCCGGAGATCTTCATGGCTCGTTTCGGGCTCTCCCAAGTTTACCTGGCGGAGCGTCAGTACGACAAGGCGATTGCCGAAATCAACAAGGTGATCGACCGTTTTCCCCAGCAGACCATTCTGCTGGCCGACCTGGCGATCATCCAGTTTGAAGCCGGGCGCCATGAAACCGCCTTGGGCAACATGGCCCAGGCGATCAAGCGGGAACCGGACAACCCCTATATCCTTTTTCACCTGGCCCGGTTCTATCAGCAACTGGGCCAGCTCAAGGCCGCCCTGCCCATCTACGAGCGCCTGCTGACCATGACCCCGGACCACTCCCGCCTCCATTTCCGTTACGGGCAGGCCCGCTCCGACCTGGGCGACCGGGCCGCCGGCCACTACCATCTAGGTCTTTACCACTGGTATGAAGGGGATGCTCGCATGGCCAGTCACCACCTGAATGAAGCGATCCGCCTTGACCCCGCCAATGAGGAGGGCACCATCGGCCAGATGGCCCGGACCCAACTGGCCACCATTGCCCGCCTGGGAAAATAGGCTCCGGCAATGTGGCGCCCCAATGATATCGCGCTGGACCATTACCGGGTGGAAACGGCAGCGCCCGATCCCGCCGGTGATGGCGGAATGCTTTTCAACTGCCGTCACCTCTCCCGCCCCTTCCGGGCCCAGCTGGAAACCCCTCCCCCCAGACTGCTGACCAGCACCGTCGGTTTACGCCAGGTCATCAACCGGGCCGAGCAGCGGATCAGGCTGGGAATGCACCCCAACCTGGCCACCACCTTCAATCTTCGCTTCAACCGGCGCTTACCGGTGCTGATCGGCGAAGCGGTGGCCGGGGAAAGCCTGGGCCAACGGCTGGACACCGGCAGATGCGGCCACAACCCCAGGGCCGATCTCTCCCTGGCAATCCAGTTTTGCCACGGCCTCGAACATTGCCACAACCTGGGGATCATCCACGGGCGCCTCAGTCCGGCAGCCATCGTGATCACCCCCAACTCCCTGCTCAAAGTAACCGGCTTCGGCCTAGCCGCCCCCGAAGAGCAGTTGGAGACGGACCGGTTAAGAACCCTGATCAGCGAAGATATCCGGGCCTTTGGCATCTGCCTTTGGCGGATATTCTGCTCCACCCCACCCTATCTCGACCGCAAACGGCCCGGCAAACCGCGACCGATCAACCCCGAACTTACCTTTCCGGTCCCGCTCCAGGTGGCCCTGCTCAGGAGTACCGCCAACGATTCGGCCCGGCGCTACCGCACCTTTGCCGAGCTGCGCCACGATCTCAACCTGGCCTACCGCAAGCTCTATAATATTCCCTGCCCCTATTTCGAGCCGCCCTACGCCGACTATCGGGCGGAAATCCTTAATAACCAGGCGGTGATGCTGCTGGAAGAGGGGAAAAAGCGGGCCGCGGCCCAAAAACTGGCCCGCAGCCTGGAAAGCAACGATACCCTGGCGGCAGCGGTTTACAACGACCTGCTCTTGCGCTGGCTGGAGGGAGCCGACCCGACCCGGATTCTCGGCCGGATTGCCGCTTTGCGCCGTCCCGACCGGCATCAACCCGAACTGTCGGCCCTGGAACAGGCGGTCAAGTCGCGACTGGCCGAACCCGAAGCCGCCCCACCGGGAACCCGGGAGGTGGAACCGCAATTCAGCATGATCGAACCCGCCAGCCGACTTACCATCTACCGCCGCAACCCGACCCGGAGAAAGCTGGAGCAAAACCTCCTCGACCACCTGCGCCAGCGACGATACCAGGCCTGCCACGATCTCCTGCTGACCGCCTGGGGCCGGGAGGGATTCCGTAAGGATATTTTTTTCAACCGTATTTACAACGAATTACTTCTGGTCCGAGAGAAGATACGGCCACTCCAAGCCCAACGTTTCCTCAAACTAAGCGGCCACCGGAGCCCGGTGATCGCCCTGACCGCCATCCCCCGCAGCCGCCGGATCGTTTCCCTGGGAGCCGACGGGCGACTGATCATCCACGATCTGGGCCGCAGCGGCAAACCGGCAATCCTGGAAAAGCGGGAACTGCAAGCCACCTGTTTGGCGGTCTCCCCCGAAGGCAAGCATCTTGTGGTGGGAAAGCGCGACGGCACCGTCGGGCTGCTCTCTCCCCGCAACGGCCAGGCGACGGGATCCGCTCAGAGTCATCCGGCCCCGATAAGCGCCCTGACCTTCAACCACGACGGCAAGCTGCTGGCTTCCGGCAGCGAGGATGGTACCATCATCGTCCACCGGCTGGCCACCGCCGCCCAGCACCAAACTGCCCCGGCGGGGAGTGGCCCCATCCGCGCCCTGCTCTACCCCGGTGACGACCTGGGGCTGATCTCCGCTGGAGCGGACGGGGTTTTGCGCGACTGGAAAAGCCGGCTGCGGGAATGTACCGCCGCCATCCCCGCCCATGAAGGTTCCATCCAGGCCCTAGCCGCCGTTGGTACCGGCGAAGAACTCCGGTTGATTTCCGCCGGAGCCGATCGCCTGATCAAAATCCGGCGGCGGACCGAGGAGAACTGCCGGCAAACCCTCACCGGCCATAGGGGAAAGATTAACGCCCTCCTCACCCTGACCGACGGCCGGACCCTGATCTCCGCCGGCGATGACGATCTGATCATGGTCTGGAATCCAGCCGACGCCGACCACCTTTTCACCCTGGATGGCCGAGGCAACGGAATCTGCAGCCTGGCCCGCGGCCCGCGGCCCCACACCTTCCTGGCCGGCCGCCACGATGGCACCATCAATATCTGGATGCTGATCTATCAACTCAATTTTGATCTTCTCTAAACCATGACCGCCCCGGACCCCAATACTCCCCTGGCCGAAAGGATGCGGCCCGACAGCCTGGCCGAGTTTGTCGGCCAGCGCCACCTGCTCGATGATGACAAACTGCTGGGGGGACTGCTGCGCACCGGCCACCTGCCCTCCCTGTTGCTCTGGGGACCTCCGGGCTCGGGCAAAACCACCCTGGCCCGCCTGCTGGCTCGGAGCAGCGGGGCAGATTTCGTCTTCTTTTCGGCGGTTCTCTCCGGGGTCAAGGAGATCCGGGAGATCGTCGAGCGGAGCCGCCGGCGCAAGGAGGAATCGGGGCGGGGCTGCATCCTCTTCGTCGACGAAATTCACCGGTTCAACAAAAGCCAGCAGGACGCCTTCCTGCCCCATGTGGAGGCGGGACTGATCACCCTGATCGGGGCCACCACCGAAAACCCCTCCTTTCAGGTGATCGCCCCCCTGCTCTCCCGCTGCCGGGTTCTGGTCCTCAATCCCCTGGAGCCGGAAGATCTGGAACGGATCCTGCGGGCCGCCTTGGCCGATCGCCAGCGAGGCCTGGGTGAACTTCGCCTGAGCATCAGCGATGAAGCGGTTGCCCACCTGGTGGGAATTGCCGACGGCGACGCCCGTAACCTGCTCAACAGCCTCGAGATCGCCGCCGCCCTGGCCGCCGACCGGCATCAGGGCCAAAAAGGGGAAGAATCCGGCGCAATGATCGAGCTGACCACGGTGGAGGAGGCCTTGCAGCGCAAAAGCCTGCGCTACGACGCCGAAGGCGAAGAGCACTACAACCTGATCTCCGCCCTCCATAAAAGCCTGCGGGACAGCGACCCGGACGGCGCCCTCTACTGGCTGGTCCGCATGCTGATGGCCGGCGAAGAACCACTCTATATCGCCCGCCGCCTGATCCGGTTCGCCTCCGAAGATGTGGGGCTGGCCGACCCCCAGGCCCTGGCCCTGACCCTGCAAGCCCGGGAGGCTTACCATCTGCTGGGCAGTCCGGAAGGCGAGCTGGCCCTGGCCCAGGCCACGGCTTACCTGGCCACCGCCCCCAAAAGCAACGCGGTTTACACGGCCTATAATCAGATCCGGGACTGTGTCCGCCGCACCGGCACCCTGGCGGTGCCCATGAACCTGCGTAACGCCCCCACCCGGCTGATGCGGGAACTGGGCTACGGCAAGGACTACCAGTACGCCCATGACGACCGCCTGGGCCTGGTGGAGCAGCAGCACCTGCCCGATCGGCTCCAGGGAACCAGCTTCTACCACCCCACCAACCGGGGTTATGAAGCGGTGGTCAAAAACCGCCTGGATAAATGGCGCAAAATCCTGGCCCAAAGAAAAAGTGAAAAGTAACCTGTTGCTATTAAACGAAAAAAACAGCAAGCAGCAATAAAGTTCGCCAACTTATAATTTTCGGTTAATTTCAAAAAAAAACTTTTGTTTTTTAGCCGCTTACCTTATAGTCGAGGCCTGAACTGTTTTTTTTTGTGCTTAAGTGGAATTCACCACTCTGTTCCACATCGCCCCCGCAGAGGAATCCGATGAAAACGGTGGACCAGCTTCGCACCATGTCGATCTGCGTTGTGGATGAAGATCGCGACAGGTTGGATCAACTGTGTGCCATCCTGGTGGACCAGGGCCGGTTCGGGTCGGTGAACTCCCTTGATTCATCCACGGCCCTGCAGCGGTACATCCACCCCCTCAACCCTTTTGAGTCCCCCCCACCCCTGCATCTGGTTCTGTTGAGCGCGTCCATGCCCCATGGTGATTCCCTGGAGGCCTGCAAGCTTCTCGATCAATCGGGAATTGCCCCGATCCTGATGATGGACGCCGTCGAGCAGTGGCAGGATGACCAGATCGGCCAAGCATTTGAAGCCGGGGCGGTGGATATCCTTTTTCGTCCCTGGTCCAACCCTGAAGTTGTTTCCCGGGCATACCTGGCCCTCCGCCTCCAGCACGAGCGGCTGACCCGCCGCCAGCGCGAGGAGCGGCTGGAGCAGGAGCTGGCGGAACGGCGGATCATGGAGGCCCGCCTGCAGTACCGGACAGCCAACGATGAACTCACCGGCCTGGCCAATCGCGGCCAGCTTGAGCGAGCCCTGGAGCTGGCCCTGATCCGAGCCAAGAATTTTCAGCGGCCCGGGGCGCTACTCTATATCGATCTGGATCAGTTCAAGCTGGTCAACGATACCGAGGGGCACGACTCGGGAGATCGACTGCTGGGCCAGATGGCCGCCGTCCTGCGCCGCAGGGTACAACCCCGCCATCTGGCCGCCCGGATCGGCTCCGATGAGTTTGCCGTCCTCCTCGAACAGACTCCCCGCTCCGCGGTATTCAGTCTGGCCGAAGAGCTGCGGGAACTGTTCCACGGCCACTGCTTCGAGGGCCGGCTGGGGCGCTACCATTTGGGGGCAAGCATCGGTATCGCCCTGCTGGCCCCCAATGAACGGCTGGAAAGCAGGGAGCTGCTGGCCAGGGCCGACCAGGCCTGTCATGTCGCCAAAATCCGGGGCCGAAACCGGGTACACTGCTACGATTCCACCGATCCCGAAGTGCTGGGCCTGCAACGGGACGCCAGCTGGATCCCCATCTTGCGAGAGGCCCTGCAAGCGGGCAATTTCAGCCTGGTGTTCCAGCCCATCGTCCAGGCCCGGGGCGGACTCTGCCATCACTATGAAGCCCTGGTTCGATTGTCACAGAACGGCAGGCTCCATGGCCCGGGAGAGTTCATCCCGGCGGCGGAACGGGTGGGCCTGATCCACCAGATCGATCTCTGGGTGGTGGAAGCGGCCATCGACCGCCTGGCGGCCCTGCCCGCCACCGACCAGCCCATCACCCTGAGTATCAATCTCTCGGCCTACGCCTTCCGTAACCCCGACCTGATGCCCCTGCTGGAACGCAAACTGGAGATGACCGGCCTGGCCCCCAGCCGCCTGATGTTTGAGGTGACCGAAACCTTGGCGGTAACCCAACTGGCCCAAACCCGCAAACTGGTCGAAAGAATGCGGGCCCTGGGTTGCCGTTTCGCCCTGGACGATTTCGGTTCCGGTTTCTCCACTTTCAGCTACCTGAAACATTTCCCCGTGGATCTGCTGAAAATTGATGGCGGATTCGTGGTCAACATGCTCAACAACAAGACCGATGAGTTGCTGGTCCGTTCCATGGTGGGGCTGGCCCATAGCCTGGGCAAGCCGGTAGCCGCCGAATTCGTGGAAAATGAAGCCACGGCCCAGCTCCTGCGCGAGATCGGGGTGGACTATCTGCAGGGCTACCATTTGGGCCGCCCCCAACCCCGCTTCGAGCCGGAGCCGGCGGTTGTGTTTTCCTCCCCGGAACC
>DSDS01000047.1 GCA_011048585.1 Desulfurivibrio alkaliphilus
CTTTTCAACGGACAATCAACCGCTGGAAAAACTCTTTTGTTTAAAACATTGTTTAAAAACTAGTAAGATGTTGTTTTAAGATTATTTTTGCAACTAAAAACGACCATGTGAAAAATACCCCTTATTAGCCCCTGTATTCTAGCGTAAAAGGGTAAAAAAATAAATAAAAATAAGGAAATAAAGAGGATGATAAATTTTTTTTTACAGCAAAACAAAATGTTAGAAGATATTTTTATGGAGGCCATAACCAAAGGGGTCTTTCCGGGCGCGGCCATCGCCGTTGCCCATGGAGTGGCAAGCAACCGAAACATCGAAGTTAAATGCTTTGGTTATACCGGTTATCAGGGGGATGAAAACGAGCCGGTGGAGCCGGAAACTTTTTATGATCTGGCATCCTTGACCAAACCTTTGGCCACCCTGCCGGCCTTGCTGGTTTTGCTGGCTCGGGGTGAGCTTGGTTTTGATGATAAACTGGAAGATCTTTTGCAAAGGAAGGTGTCCCGGGAGAAGCGGGCCATCCGTTTAAGGCATCTTCTGGGCCACAGCGCTGGCCTGCCGGCCCATCTACCCTTCTTTGAACATTGGGCTCCCCAGAGCGCCTTGGAGCAGCGGGAGGGGATCAGGGAAAAGGTGGTGGCCGAGATCATGGCCCGGCCCCTGCTTTTTACCCCCGGCACTGCCACTCTCTACAGTGATTTGGGTTATATTCTGGCCGGTATGGTGGTGGAGAAGAGGAGTGGGGATGATCTGGCCGAATTTATTGAGAAGAATATCTACGCCCCCCTGGGATTAAGCAACCAGCTTTTTTTTAATCCCCACAATCATCCCCGCCAGGTCGTTTATGCCCCTGGGGAATACTGCTCCTGGCGTCAACGTCTGTTAAAGGGGGAGGTGGGGGATGAAAATTGCGCCCTCTTGGGAGGAGTGGCCGGCCATGCCGGACTGTTTGGCAATATCAGGGGGGTGGCGGGATTAACCTCCTACCTGCTGGATATCTGGCAGAATCAAGCCCCGGAAAAACTTATACTTATCGAGTCCGACGATCTTCGACACTGTCTGACCAAACAGCAGATTAAAAACGACACTACCTGGGCTTTGGGGATGGACACCCCTTCGGCTCGGGGCTCATCGGGGGGGGATCTGCTTTCGGCCGCCAGCGTCGGTCATCTGGGTTACGCCGGAACCTCCTTCTGGATCGATCCCCACCGAGAACTGGTGGTGGTGCTGTTAACCAATCGGGTCCACCCCAGCCGCTTCAACGACCAGATCAAGAGGTTCCGCCCCCTCTTTCATAACAACCTGATCAGGGTCCTGGATAGTTGCAACCTATCAGGCCGCTCCCAAACGTAAAATTTCGGCAATCGTTTCCTGGGGATAAATTTCGCCAATCTCCCAGCGGCGGGCCAGGCCATGGGCGTTGGCGGCGATCATTTCGATATCGTCCGCCGCGATCTTCATCTCCCGCAGGCTGACCGGGCTGCCCAGATCGGCAAACCATTTTTTCAAGGCCACAATTCCGGCCTGGCCATCATCGAGATTGAAAATCTCCCGGGCAAAGCGTTTGAACTGGTCGGGATTGCGGGGCCGATACCACTCCATCCAGGCCGGGATCACAATGGAAAGTCCGGCCCCATGGGCGATGTTATAGAGGGCGCTCAGAGAGTGCTCGATCATATGGTTGGGAAAGGTATAGGGGCCGACTCCGGCCGGGGTCAGCCCGTTTAAAGCCAAGGTGGCGGCCCACATCAACGAGGCCCGGGCCTCGGGGTCGGCAGGATTACTCTTGATGGTTTCGGCATCCTCCATAATGGTTTTGATCAAACCCTCCACCAGCCGGTCCTGTAAACGGGTGGCGTCCCCCTTGGCCTCCTTGGTGAAATAGGCTTCGATCAGATGGGCGATGGCGTCCACCGCCCCATAGGCGGAATAGGCTGGGCTGACGCTGTGGGTCAGCTCCGGGTTGAGGATCGAAACCCGGGGATGGGTGTGGATGCTACCGATATTGTACTTCTGCCGGGTCTCCTCATTGGTGATCACCGCGTTGCCGTTCATCTCGCTGCCGGTGGCGGCCAGGGTCAGGATGGTGAACACCGGCAGGGCCCGGGTCACCTCCCGGCCCAGAAAAAATTCCCAGACATCCTCTTCGGCCACCGCCCCCACCGCGATCGCCTTACCCTCATCCAGCACTGAACCTCCGCCCACAGCCAGCACCGCCTCCACCCCGCTGCCGCGGGCCAAGGAGATCCCCTCCCGGGTGTGACTCAAAACCGGGTTGGAGACCACCCCGCCAAACTCGACAAAACCGATGCCGCTTTCGTTGAGGGAAGCGATCACCCGGTCGAGCAGGCCGCTTTTGCGGGCCGATTCCCGGCCGTAAAGCAGCAACACATTCCCGATTCCGGCGGCTTTGAGTTCGGCGCCGATCTGCGCTTCGGCCCCGGGGCCAAAGATAATTTTAGTAGGGTTATGAAAAACAAAATCGTACATCGATAAATTCCTCCAACTCAGCTCTTGTTATCGTCTTCATGGTAAAGATGGACATCCCGCTGGGGAAAGGGGATGGATATCCCCTCCCGGTCGAAAGCCTGTTTGACCTTTTCGATCAATTCAAAACGCACCGGCCAGTACTCCGAGGTGTTGACCCAGGGGCGGGCGATGATGTTGACGCTGCTGTCCGCCAGTTCGGAAACGGCGATCAAGGGGGGCGGTTCCCGATGAACCCGGGGCTCGGCGGTGATGATCGCGGAGATGATCTCCTTGGCCTTGCCGGTATCGTCGCTGTAACTGATCCCAAAGAGCAGATCCAGCCGGCGGGTGGGGTGGGCGGTGACGTTGGTGATCACATCCCCCATGATGGCGCCGTTGGGCACCACCACCTTCTGGTTGTCCGGGGTGGTCAGTTCGGTGTTGAAGATGGAGATCTCCTTCACCGTGCCGGAAACGCCCCCGGCGGTGACGAAATCGCCCAGCTTGAAGGGGCGAAAGAGAATCAGCATCACCCCGGCGGAGAAGTTGCCCAAGGAGTCCTTCAAGGCCAGGCCCACGGCCAGGCCGGCCACCCCCAGCAGGGCCAAAAACGAGGTGGTGTTGATTCCCAGCCGATCCAGGGCGGCCAGGCCCACCGCCGCCAATAGGGCGTAGTAAGCGACATTTTTCAAAAAATTAACCAGGGTGGCTTCCACCCCCCGCTGTTCCATGAACCGGCCCAGAAAACGACTGATAAACCCGGCCGCCATCTTCCCAACCAGAAAGATCAGAATGGCGGCCACCAGGTTGAAAAGGAATAAAGTGGCAGGCTCGAGGATGGCGGCGAACTGGTCCATGGCGAAGGTTTCCCGGCAAGAATTTTGGTAAAAAAAGCGGGTTGAAAGAAGGACTCTTTGGGCACCATATTATGGGCGGTTGACGGCTGTCAAGCTCATTGTCGGCGATTTTCCCCGGCCTTTCACCCTTGCCCGGCCGGGAATTTTCGGTTTACCTTGTGGATTTATCAGGCGGTTAAAAATAGGGAGGTAGCCATGCTGTTTCGTGCCGTAGCAATTTCGTCCGTTCTCCTTCTGGGTGCTTTTCCCCTGCCGGTGGCGGCGGAAAACCGGGAAGAGCCCCTCGTTCTGGAGGTCACAGGAGACAAGCCGCGCCAATGGAGTTACGAGGCGGGTCTGGATCTGCTGGGCCGGGAGGGCAATACGCGGGAGTTTGGCCTGGGGATCAACCTGGGGGCAACCCTGAGCGGAGCCGACGACACCCTGAAGCTGGTGGGTGAACTGGAGAACCGTAAGTCGGACGGGGAGAAAACCGCCGACAGCGTAACGGGCAGACTTGACTACGAGGCCTTCTTTAGCGAGTGGGTTGGCTGGTATTTCCGCACCGCCCTGGAGCGGGACAGGGTGGATCTGATTGACCTGCGCTCCACCAGTTCGGCCGGTTTATCCTATCGAATCTTCAAGCGGGATGATCACCGCCTGGTGTTCCGGGCCGGTCTTGGGTACCGCTATACCGAATATGAAGGTCCCCATGAAGATGACTCCGACCCCACCCTGGATTTGGGGCTCTTTCACCACTACACCCTGGATAAACGTTTAAAGTGGCTAAACGAGCTAACCTATTCTCCCAACCTTTCCGAAATGGCCGACGACTACCGGCTGATTCATGAAAGCTCCCTGGAGATGCCGGTGGGGCTGGGCGACTTCTGGTCCATCAGGATGGGGGTGCGCAACGATTACGACAGCCGCCCGGCCGGCGAAAAGAGGTTGGACACCAGCTACTTCATGCGGCTGATCCTGAAGTGGGGGGAGTAGCCGGGTCGGAGCCGGGGCGGTATTTCTCCAGCAGTTGCAGTTCGATGGGTTTGCTGGCCTCGCCAAAATAGAGGGTGCGGTGGGGGAAGGGAATTTCGATGCCGTTTTGGTCGAAGGCCAGCTTGACCCGTCGGAGGTATTCCCGGCCCACCCCCCACTGGCGGATCGGTTTGGTCTTGATCCGCCCCTTGATCACCACCGAAGAATCGCCGAACTTATCCACCCCGAAAATCTCCGGCTCCTCCAGCATCAGAGGACCGAGCTCCGGATCGGCCTTCATATCCTGGCCCACCTTTTTCATCACCGCCATCACCTGGTCGGTGTTCTCCTTGTAGGCCACCCCGATATCGAAGATGTAGGCCGACCAGTCGTTGGTCATATTACTCAGGGTGGTTATGGTGCCGTTGGGAAAGATATGGACCACGCCACCCAGATCCCGCAGCACCAGGGTCCGGAAATTTACCCTCTCCACCAGGCCGCCGGTGCCGTTGACCACCGCCACATCCCCCACCCGGACCTGATTTTCCAAGATAAAAAAGAAACCGGCGATCACGTCGCGGACCAGGTTTTGGGCGCCAAACCCCAAGGCCAGGCCGACAATGCCGGCCCCGGCCATGATCGGGGCGATATCCAGCCCCAGTTCCCGCAGAATAACCAGCCCCACCGTAACCGTAATCGCGATCAGGGCGGCCTGGCGAACCAGGCGAATCAGGGTTTCCACCCGCTTGGCCACCTCACTGGGCGGCTCGCCCTCCTTTCTGCCCTGCTCCAGCAGACGCTGCTCCAGCTTTCTCAGCCCCTTGCGGATCAGCAGCATTAGCCCCCAGGCAACCAACAGAATCAGCATGATCCGGATGCTGGTGGTGATAATATCATCCCAGCTTATACCTTGCAGATATCGTTCGATGGGTTCCATGTTGGCCTCGTGGGGTTGCGGGTTATCGGTTGATGGCGGCGAGAAATGGGACTCCGTAGCGTTGCAGTTTGTGTTGGCCCACCCCGTGGACCTTCAGGAAGGCGGCTTCGTCGGCGGGGCGTTGGGTCGCCATGGCGACCAGGGCGGCGTCGCTGAAGACCATGAAGGGGGGCACCCCGTCGCGTTCGGCGATCTCCTTGCGCAGCCGGCGCAGGTTCTCGAAGAGGGCACGCCCCGCTTGGTCAAGGTGGCCCGGGCCGTTCTCGGTCGCCCCGCCGGCTCCCGGCCGATAACGGCCGGCCGGGACAGCCCTCTCCGCCACCGGTCGGGGCCGGGGCCGCCCCATCTCCAGGCTGCTCTCTCCCCGCAGCAGGGGACGGCTGGTGGGGGTAAGTTTCAGTACCGAATAACTGCCCACATCCTGCTCCACATAACCCAGATGAATCAGGTGGCGCAGCAGGGCGGCCCAGTAATCCTTGTCCCGGTCGGCTCCGATCCCGTAAGTGGAAAGGCGGTCGTGGCCCAGCTCCAGCAGTCGCTGGTTTTTTGAGCCCCGCAAAACCTCGATCACATGGGTCATCCCGAACCGCTGCCCCACCCGATAGATACAGGAGAGGGCCTTGCGGGCGTCCTCGGTGACATCCACCATCTCCGGGGGATTGAGGCAGGTGTCGCAGTTGCCGCAATCCTCAGCCAGGTTCTCCCCGAAATAGCCCAGCAACACCCGGCGGCGGCAGCCGCAGGCCTGGGCAAAGCCCACCATGGCGCTGAGTTTGTGGCTCTCGATCCGCCGCCGCTCCTCGTTGTCACTGTTGTCGATCAGGCTGCGGGCCAAGGCCACGTCGCCAAAGCCGAAGAGCAGCAGGGCCTCGGCCTCCAGCCCGTCGCGGCCGGCCCGGCCGGTCTCCTGATAGTAGCCTTCTATGTTTTTGGGGATATCGTAATGGACCACGTAGCGGATATTGGATTTGTCGATCCCCATCCCGAAGGCCACGGTGGCCACGATGATCAGGGTGTCGTCGCGGAGAAAGGCTTCTTGGGCGCTCTCCCGCTCCTCGGGAGGCAGCCCGGCATGGTAGCCGCGGGCGCTGAACCCGGTGGCGTTGAGCTTGGCGGTGAGTTGCTCCACCCGTTTCCGGCTGAGGCAGTAGATGATCCCCGCCTCCTCTCTGCGATCCTTCAGGAAGGCGGTGAGCTGGCGGAAGGGGGTCTTTTTCTCCAGTACCGTGTAGCGGATGTTGGGCCGGTCGAAGCTGGTGAGGTAGCAGCGGGCGTTATCCAGCCCCAGGCGGGCCAGAATATCCTTGCGGGTGTGGGGCTCGGCGGTGGCGGTCAGGGCGATGATCGGGACGGCGGGGAAGAGTTGCCGCAGCCGGCCCAGCTGAATATATTCCGGGCGGAAATCGTGCCCCCACTGGGAGACGCAGTGGGCCTCGTCGATGGCAAACAGGGCGATGGTCAGCTCCGAGAGCCGGGCCAGAAAATCGCCGCTCATCAGCCGTTCGGGGGCCACGTAAAGCAGATCCAGCTCCCCGGCGTGCATCCGGGCCAGGACCTGGCGGGCCTCCCCGGCCTGGAGCGAGGAGTTGTAAAAGGCGGCCTTCAGGCCATGGACCCGGAGGGCGTCGACCTGATCCTTCATTAGCGAGATCAGGGGCGAAACCACGATGGCCACCCCCGGCCGGTGCAGGGCCGGGATCTGGTAGCACAGCGACTTGCCCCCGCCGGTGGGCATCAGGACAAAGGCGTCCTCTCCCCCGATCAGCCCCTCGATGATCTCCCGCTGGTGGGGGCGGAAGGAATCAAAGCCGAAAATATCCCGCAGGGACCGGTCGATCTTATTCATCTGGCCAGATTTTTTCCGATCCGGCTGACCGCCTCCTCCACGTTTTCCCGCTGGCCAAAGGCCGACAGCCGGAAATAACCCTCGCCGCTGGGGCCGAAACCGGAGCCGGGGGTGCCCACCACATGGCACTCGTTGAGCAGTTTGTCGAAGAACTCCCACGAGGAGATGCCGTCCGGGGTCCGCAACCAGATATAGGGGGCGTTGGTGCCGCCGTAACAGGTGATCCCGGCGGCGGAGAGCCCTTCGCGGATCAGGCGGGCGTTTTCCAGGTAGTAGTTGATGATCTCCTGGTTCTGGCGCCAACCCTTGTCGGAATAGACCGCCTGGGCGGCCCGTTGCACCGGGTAGGAGACCCCGTTGAACTTGGTGGACTGGCGTCGGTTCCAGAGCTTGTTCAGACCCACGGTCTCGCCCTGGGCGGTTTTACCGGTGAGGGCCTCGGGGACCACGGTGAAGGCGCAGCGCACCCCGGTGAAGCCGGCGGTTTTGGAGAAGGAGCGGAACTCGATGGCGCAACGTTCCGCCCCCTCGATCTCGTAGATCGAGTGGGGGATGGCCGGATCGGTGATAAAGGCCTCGTAGGCGGCGTCAAAAAGGATGATCGCTTCGTGGGCCAGGGCGTAGTCCACCCACTTTTGCAGTTCCGCTTTGCCGGCCACCGCCCCGGTGGGGTTGTTGGGAAAACAGAGATAGATCAGATCGACCTTTTCCGTGGGCAAAGGCGGGGTGAAGTTGTTCTCCGCCGTGCAGGGGATATAGACGATCCCGTCGTAGTAGCCCCGGCTGTCGGCCTCGCCGGTGCGGCCCACCATCACGTTGGTGTCGTTGTAGACCGGATAGACCGGGTCGCCGATGGCCACCTTGTTGCCCAGGTCGAAGATATCGAGAATATTGCCGCAGTCGCACTTGGAACCATCGGAGATGAAAATTTCCGAACGTTTGAGCTTGACCCCGCGGGGAGCGAACGATTTTTCGATAATGGTGTCGATCAGCCACTCGTAACCCTGCTCGGGGCCGTAACCCTTAAAGGTCTCCACCCGGGTGAGATCGTCGATTCCCCGGTGAAATGCCTCGATCACCGCCGGGGCCAGGGGCCGGGTGACATCGCCGATGCCGAGCCGGATCACCTTGGCCTCGGGATTGGCTTCGGTGAACATTTTTATTCGCCGACCGATCTCGGGAAAGAGGTAACCGGCCTTGAGTTTGAGATAGTTGTCGTTGATCCGTGCCATGCAAAAAAATCCTCCGGGTCTTGATTACGGATGGGTGTGGTTCCGGGGCCAAAACTGGGCGAAAAATTGAAGCGAAACGGCACTTACCATAAAAGCGTGACCGATTTGTGTCAAGTTCCACCAACTGTTGTAATTGCTGGTAGCCGAAGGTTACCAGGGGTTTGCCGTTGTGGTAACTCGCCTAGTAGAATTGACTCTGGTACCTGATCTCCAGGGTTTCCCAGTATTTCCCCTGTTTCCGTGCCGCTTCCAAAATCTTAACGAAATAGTCGGCCCCGTCATGGAACGGGGCGTAGCGTAGAACCAGCCTGATTCTGCCCGGGTTATCCGCCATCAATTTCTTGACGAAGGGGGAGAAGGCGGTGCAGGTTAGACGATCGGCACGCAAGGTTATGGTGCGGTCTGCCCGGTGAAAAGACCCTAAAAGGCCATCCCCAGGCTGAAGTGGATCACGAAATCGGGTTCGTGACGGTCGGCTCGGCGGTCGGGGTTGAAGGCGAAATCGAGCCGGGCCGGACCCACCGGCAACAGGTACTGGATACCCGCTCCCAGGCCGGGCCGAAAATCTTTGAAGTAATCACTGAAGGTGGCGTCGATCACCTCGGAGCGGCTGGCGATGGTGGTTTCCCCCTCCTCCAGCCGGGATTGGTTGGGGGAGAGGTTGCCGTAATCGAAAAAGAGGGAGACGGCCAGGTTGTCGCGCAGCCGCCGGCGCAGCTCGACGCTCAGCAGGTTGTAGGCCATTCCTCCCACCGGGTTGCCGGCCAGATCCTTGGGCCCGAGCATCCCCTCCCGGAAGCTGCGCACCGAGTTTTCGCCACCGCTATAAAAGCGTTCACTCAAGGGGATGTTGTCCTGGCCGCTCCCGGGCAGGATCAGGCCGGCGTCGGCCCGCAGCCCCAACACCGTGTGGTTGCCCAGCGAGCTGAAGTGGCGCCAGCCCGTGGTGAAGCGGTAGAAGGTCAGGTTGCTGCCCAGGGCTTTTTCGGCGCTCTCCACCGCCCCGAAGGCTCGCTGTCCGGCGCTGGGGAAAAAGATGTCGTTGCGGGTGTCCCGGCTGAGCTGGAGTTTAATGGAGGCGACGGCGTAGCCCACTTCAAGGCTTTCCAGGGTGGTGTCGGCTTCGATCTCGGTGATATCGCTGCGCCGGATCTGATAGCCCAACGAGGCGAACATCTGGTGGGGCAGAGTCCGGGAGAAGATCAGGCCGGCACCGGTTTCGCGGCGGGTAAAGGCGGGCTCCTGGCGTACCCGGTAATAGACCGACAGATCGGCGGTGATCTTGCTTTCCAGCAGCCAGGGGTCGGTGATTCCGGCCTTGCTCTCGGCGCCCTTCAGGGAGGCCCCGCTCTCCAGGCGCAAGATCCGGCCGGCTCCGAACAGGTTGCGGTCGATGAACCCCACTCGCCCCCGCAGCATCTCGTAGGAGCCCCAGCCGGCCTCCAGAAAAATTTCCTGGGCCTTTGCCTCCTCCACCGCCACCAGCAGGGTGCGCTGTTCCTCGGCGGCCTCGGCTTCTGCCGCCGCCGGGCTTATGCCGATATCCACCCGGGTGAAGAGGCCGCTCCGGTAGAGCTCGCGGAAGGATTCCCGGCGGGCGCTGTCGCGGTAGATATCGCCGGGGCTGATCTCCAGGCGATGGAGGATGAAATCATCGCTGCTCCGTTGATTGCCGCTGATCTCGATCTCCCGGATGCGCACCTTGGCCCCGCTGGTCAGCTCGGCCAGCAGGATGATATCTTCCGGATTTTCCCCGGGCCGGTCGTGGACCACCACCCGGACTTCGGGATAACCCAGCTCCTGGTAAGCCTCCAGCAGCCCGCTGCGCAGCAGCAGTTTGCGCCGGGTGAAATAGGGTTGCCCCACCAGTTCGGCCCGCATCTGAGCCATTACCTGTCGAATCTCCGGCGGGTACTCCCGCTCCGGTTCCGCCAGTTGGACCGCGCTGATCAACTGGCGAAGCCCCTCCCGGATCTCCAGGGTAATCTCCCCCTCCAGCCGCGCCGCGGGC
>DSDS01000107.1 GCA_011048585.1 Desulfurivibrio alkaliphilus
GCGGCCCTGCTCTCCCTGCTGAAGCGAGCCAACGACTATCTTAACGAATATCCCGAACCCAGCGCCGTCCAGGTAGCCTCTTGGCTGGAGATCGATCCCGAAATCGAACGCAAGTCGCTGCCGACCATCCGTTACTCCAACGAGTTTGACCACAACTGGTACCGGGGGGTCAACCAGTGGCTGGACACCATGATCGAGGGGGGAGAATTGCAGGGAGTGGTGGCGGCGGCCCGGCGGGAGAACAGGGTCGACGAGGTGATCTACAGCTCGGCGACCCGCAACCTGCGGCGGCCAACCCCATGAGCTGGCGCTTTTCCCTATCCTATAAGATTCTGGCGGTGTTTTTGAGCCTTACCCTGATCACCCTGGTCCTGGGGATCACCGTGCTGGGCAGCATGCTCCAGCTGGGCCGGCTTAATGACCAGCATCGCCAAATCCACAACTTCGAGATGCAGCTTAACCTTTTGGAGAGTCGGCAGTTGGGGTTGACCCCGGCCAACGCCGCGGCGGCCCAGGAGGAGTTTGTTCGCCAAATCGACCAGCTGCGGGAGGTGACCGCCGCCCTGGGCCGGGAGTTTAATCCCGCCGAGGCCGATTTTTATCGGCGGCTGGAGCTGGTCGAGGAGCTTCTTGGTCACTATCGGCAGGCGGCCGAGGAGCTGATCGCCGCCTACCAGCGGGAGCAAGCCTTTCGCCTGGAGGTGCCGGGTCTGCGGCTGGCTCTCTTTCGGGAACTCGCCGTCCGGATGCCGACCTGGGGCGAGGATAGCGTTCTGGGGGTAAACTTCCTGGCCCTCCAGTCCCAGGCCCTTCTGCAGCGGGACCCGGCCACCATTGGCGAGATGCGCCGGATCATCCGGGAGCTCGGGCTGCGGCGCCAGGATTTGGCCCTCCTCGCGGCGCTCAACTCCCTGCTGGCCAAAAGTGAAGGTAACTATCTGGACTATCTCGAGGCCTATGATCGCCGCCTCTATCTGCGGGAGACCCAGGAGCACCTGTTCCTTATCGCCCGGCGGACCAAAGAGGAGCTTATCGGGGCCACCGGCGCGATTCAGGTCCGTCTCTTCTGGATCGCCGCCGGGGTCGCGTTTCTGGCCATCTTCGTCACCCTGGCCCTGTGGTTCCTCAGCGCCCGCTATTTCAACCGCTTTATCCTCGGTCAGCGCCAGGCGATCGCGGCGATCGAGCAGGGCCGGTACGATTACCCCCTGCCGCCGCTGAACCGTGACGAACTGGGGGAGCTGGCGCTGTTTATGAAGCGGATGGCGGAACGTCTCCGGCGGTCGACCCGCAGGCTGCGCCGCTCGGAAAAGAGATACCGGACCCTGATTGAAACCACCGCCACCGGCTTTGTGATTCTCGATCTTAAGGGAGTGGTTTTGGATGCCAACGAGCTTTATCTTAAGCTCACCGGTCGTGGTGATAAAAGTCAGGTGATCGGCCGTCATCCCCTGGAATGGACCGCGCCTGGCGACCACCAGGCCACCCGGGAGGCCCTGGAGCGTTGTTTGCGCAAGGGGATGGTTCGCAACCTTATGGTTGAATATGGCCCGGCAGAGGGACCAGGGCGGCCGGTGGAGATCAACGCCGCCCTGGTGGAGGATGAGGAGGGCGCGATGATTATGGCCCTCTGTCGGGACATCAGCGAGCGGCGCCGGGCCGAGGAGGCGCTGGCCGCCGAGAGAGAGCGGCTGGCCGTGACCCTGCGCAGCATCGGTGATGGTGTTATTTCCACCGACACCGAGGGCAGGGTTACCTTTATCAATCGAGTCGCCGAGGAGCTTACCGGCTGGCGGCAGCACGAGGCGGTGGGCCTGCCCCTACGTCAGGTTTTTCCCATTATCAACGAGAAAACCCGCCAGCCTTGTGAAAGTCCGGTGGATAAGGTTTTGGCCAGTGGCCACATCGTCGGGCTTGCCAACCATACGGCGCTTATCACCCGGGACGGCCGGGAGCGCAGCATCGCCGACAGCGGCGCGCCGATCCGGGACCAGCACAGCCGGGTGATCGGGGTGGTTCTGGTCTTTCGCGACGTGACCGAGCAGTATCGGATGGAGGATGAGCTGTTTAAGGCCAAGAAACTTGAAGCGGTGGGGGTTCTGGCCGGCGGGATCGCCCACGATTTCAACAACCTGCTTACCGCCATTCAGGGCAACCTTTCCCTGATCGGCTTGGCCCTGCCGCCGGAAGAGGAGAATATTCGCTCGTTGGTGCAGGGGGCGGAAAAGGCCAGTATCCGGGCCGGCACCCTGACCCGCCAGCTCCTTACCTTTGCCAAGGGCGGCAGTCCGGTCCGTAAAACCACGGATATTGTCGCGGTGATCAAGGATTCGGCCGAATTCGTGCTGCGCGGCAGCTCTTGTGCCTGTCAGTACGATTTTGCCGCCGAGCTCTGGCCGGTGGAGATCGACAGCGGCCAGATCAGCCAGGTGGTTCAGAATATTGTGATTAACGCCGGGCAGGCCATGCCCGAAGGCGGGGTTATCGAGGTGCGCGGCCGCAATGTCGCGGCGGGCGATCCCGCCCTGCCCCCTCATCTGCAGCTGGCTGGCAACCGTTATGTCCGGATCGATATCCGCGATCATGGGCCGGGGATTGCCGCCGATCAGCTGGAACGCGTTTTCGATCCCTATTTCAGCACCAAAGAGAAGGGCAGCGGGCTGGGGCTGGCGATCTCCCACTCCATCATCGACCGCCACTCCGGCCAGATCACCGCCAGCAGCCTCCCGGGTCAGGGAACGACCTTTACCTTCTTTCTCCCTGCTTCGGCCGATCGACCCGCCGCGGAAGCCGGGGGGGCGGACCGGTCCCTGTCCTTGCCCGGGGGGCGTGTTCTGATCATGGATGACGAGGAGATAATTCGCGCGGTATTGGCCAGGATGCTTGAACAACAGGGCTTTGCGGTGACCGCAGCGGCCGATGGCGAGCAGGTGGTAGCGAGTTACCGGCGGGCGCTGGCCGAGAACACTCCTTTTGCCGTGGTAATCCTCGACCTGACCATTCCGGGAGGCATGGGCGGCAAGGAGGCCGCCCGCCGCCTGTTGGAGATCGATCCCGCGGCCAGACTGATAGTTTCCAGTGGCTACTCCAATGATTCGATTATGGCCGATTTTAACCATTACGGTTTCCGCGCGGCGGTGACCAAGCCCTACAGCCTGCAGGAACTGCTGGAGGCCCTGCGCCGAGCGCTGGTCAACGGAGCGTGAAGATGGAGTTGACGACCCCGCCGCCGGGCCGGTATTATCAGGGGTAACGGCGGGCTGATTTCCGCCGGGGCGGGACGAAACCCCTGGCCGGCCTGGCTCCTTGTCCGGGCGTGGCTGTCATCTTCGACTCTTCGAGCTTTTCATGTCTTTGTATCAGCAGTGGGAAAGGGTTAGGGCGGCAACCGGCAGGATCGACCTCACCTTTCTGCTTCTGCGGGTTTTCAGCCTGGCCGGCGGGGTCGCGTGGCTCCTGCTGGTTTCGCTGCCGCCCTGGGAGGAGAGCCTGCTGATCAGGGCTCTGGTCGCCTTTTTTCTCTACAGCCTCACCTGTTACCTGGTTATCTTTTTCCGGCCGGCGTTGCTGAAAAAAGTTTATCTGACCTCGCTCTTTCTCGACCTGGCCTTCCTCTCCCTTTTGGTTCACGCCGCCACCAGCTTTACCTGCAGCTTTTTCCTCGGTTACTACCTGCTGGTCTGCCTGCACACCATCTATTTTGGTCTTCGGTTCGGACTGGTGGTCGCCATCTTTTCCGCCCTCTTCTATCTGCTGAGCATTTGGCCGATTTTGCCCCAGATCGACTGGACCGACCTGGCCATGCGGATCGGCTTTCTTTTTTTCCTGGCCATTCCGGTGGGGCTGCTCAGTGAAAAGGTCAAGCAAGACAAGGAGAAGCTTGAGCATTTGAACAAAACCCTGGAGACCCAGGTGGCCCAGCGGACCGCGGAGATCGCCGCTCTGCTGGATCGGGAACGTTACCTGCGGGAGATCCTTAACACGGTGGCTCACATCAACAAGCTGCTGATCACCTCCCCCAATCTCACCGCTCTGCTGGAAAGCTCCTGCGCCCGATTCATGCAGCACGGCGATTATCGCTTCTGCTGGATCGGCCTGCTGCAAAACGGGGTGATCAGCGAGGTTCACACGGCCGACCCTGCCCATAATCCCCTGGTGGAGCCGCCTTATACGGTGGCCGCCGGTTCCGGCCCCTTCACCGAAATCACCGCCGCCATCTGCCTTCGGGAAAACCGGACCATCACTCGTTTGGTCGCGGAGGAGCCGCTGGATATCCCCCTCTGGCGCGACCCGGAGCGTCTCAGGGGGGCCAGGGGAGTGATCAGTCTGCCCCTGCGGGCCCGCCAGGACGAGGAACCTTTGGGTTGTCTCACCATCTATACCTGGCGCCGGGATGGCTTCGAAGCGGAAGAGCGGGAGATGCTGGATGAGCTGGCCGGCGATATCGGCTTTGCCATCGATTCCTTCCGCCAGCGGGAGCTGACCGCCAAGCTCACCGCCGAACGCACCGCCAACTACGAGGAGACAATCTTCTCCTTCGTCGATATGATCGAGCAGCGTGATACCTACACCGCCGGCCACACCGAACGGGTGGCCCATTACTGCGGCTTGATCGCCCGGGCGATGAAACTGCCCCAGGTGGAGAAAAAGCGGCTCTACACGGCCGCCGTCCTCCACGATATCGGCAAGGTCGCCACTCCTGACTCGGTGCTGCTCAAGCCCGGCCAACTCACCGAGTTGGATTACGAGCTGATTAAGCTCCATCCCCGGGCCGGTTATGAGATGCTTTCCAATATCGAGATGTACAGGGATCTGGCGGCGATCATCCTCCACCACCATGAACGGCCCGACGGTAAAGGCTATCCCGATGGCCTGGTGGACGAGGAGATCCCCCTCCTTTCGCGGATCATGGCGGTGGCCGACGCCTTCGACGCCATGACCACCAACCGGATCTACAAGCCTCGCAAAAAACTTTCCCAGGCCCTGGCTGAACTGCAGCAACTGGCCGGGAGTCAGTTCGACGCGGAGGTGGTGACGGTGGCCCTCAAGGTCCTGGCCGGAATCGAAATTCCGCTCCATATCAATCAACTGCCCTTTACCGAGCTGGAGAAAAAGAGGTTCTCCTATTTTTTCAATGACCGGCTGACCGGGCTCTACAATGAGGATTATCTGAAGATCGTCATTAACAACCTGGACAGCAACCGTTATTCCTGCCTCTACCTGCTTCACCTCCGCAATCTGCCGGAGTACAATAAGCGCCTGGGCTGGGAGAAGGGCAACCAGCTCTTTACTCGCTTTGCCGCCGAACTCCAGGCCGCCTTCCCCCGCTCCCTGGTTTTCCGGGCCTACGGCAACGATTTCGCCATTATCTCCGAGGATCATCTGGATCTGGACAGCAGGTTGCTCAAGGCCTTTGCCGACATATCCAGCACCGAAATCGAAATCGACGCCCACCACATCGACCTGGCCGCCGAACAGCTCTACACCATCAAAAAACTGGAAAAGATGGAGATAACCCCGACCGAGGCCCTCTGATCCACTCTCTTGGTAGTTAGGTAATCGTCCGCCTCTCAGTAAAGCTTATCTTTTTCAGCTTGTCTTTTGCCGATCAAGTCGCTAAGTTGCATCTTGCAAATATAAGGATATTTTTTATTTATCAGGTGGTGGATTTGCAGCTTGATTATCGCCAAAATTACCTTTATTCAGGGGGTAGAAAGATGAAAAAAAGCTACAAAGTGTTGGTCGCGGTTGCCGGTCTGGGCCTGTTGGGGGGCTACACCGCCTCTTCGTTGCCGGCCGCCGGGGGAGAGCTCGACAATCAACTGGTGGTGGAGACCCAGCAGTTCCCGCCGGGCTCCTTTCAGTCGCCGGGCTCCTGCATGGGTTGTCATTTGGAGATCCATCAGGAGTGGTCCAACTCCATGCATGCCTACGCCTGGCAAAACCGTTGGTATCAGGATGACTATCGCTTGGCCCATGCCGAAACCGCAGGGGCCACCGATCTCCTGTGCGGCGCCTGCCACGCCCCCATTGCCGCCCGCACCGGCCAGCTGCCCCCCCATGACGGCAGCCGCTTTGATGATACCGCCCGGCAGGGGATCTCCTGCGATTTTTGCCATACCATTTCCGGAGTGGAGCGCCTTTACAACATGGGGAATATCTCCGATCCCGGCCCCGTCAAGCGGGGCAATCGCGGTGATGGCTCCTCCCCCTTCCATGAAGTGGAGTTTTCACCGCTGCATACCTCCACCGAGTTTTGTGGCGCCTGCCACAATGTGCGGCATCCCATTGGCGATGTTCCCATTATCGACACCTACGATGACTGGAAGGAGGGCCCCTACGCGGAGGCGGGGATCACCTGCCAGAACTGCCACATGACCCCGACCCCGGGCATCGGCAAGAATCCCGGCAAATCGAGCTTCATGGGCCAGGAGCGCGACAATGTCGCCTTCCACGGTTTTGTGGGCGGCAGCTCCTTCACCCAGCGCAAACTGGGCAACGAGGAGCAGGCGCGGCTGGCGGAAGAGCAGTTGCGGGCGGCGGCCCAACTGCAGTTGGAGGGCAAGGTTGCCGACGGCAAGCTGGCGTTGACGGTCCACGTGGACAATGTGGGGGCTGGTCACAAGATCCCCACCGGCGTAACCTATATCCGCAAAATGTGGCTGGAGGTGAAGGTGCTGGATGCCGGCGGTAAAACCGTCTTTCACTCCGGCTATGTGGACGAGGCCAACCATGTCGATCCGGAAGCGGTGTTTTACCGCCTGCTCTTCACGGACAGCGAGGGCAACCTGACCGGCAAGAGCTGGCAGGCCACGGGGATCGGCTACGATCGCCGCATTCCTGCCAAGGGGCGCGACAGTGAGACCTATGCCATCACCCTGCCCGGCAAGGGTGATTATGAAGCCCAGGTGCGCTTGATGTATCGTTCCTTTTCCCAGGAATCCCTGGACTTTCATGAGGGCGAGAAAGCGCCCAAAGTTGAAAGTGTCGAGATGGCCCGGGCCAGTATCGCCATTGCCCGCAAATAGAGACGGTCAACGGCAACCATCCGGCAAGGTCGGCCCCCGGCCTCCCCCTTTGCCCGCCGCCTGATTGCAAAAGAGCGGGAGCGAAGGTAGAGTGGCGGGATGGAACTGATCACCACCCATATCAACGCCGATTTCGACGCCCTGGCCTCGATGGTTGCGGCCAAGAAGCTTTACCCCGGGGCGGTGCTGGCCTTTGCCGGGGCCCAAGAGAAGAACCTGCGCGATTTTTTCAGCCAAGCGGTGGAGTATGTTTATGACTTTCAACGGCTGAAGAATATTCCCTTTGACCAGGTCACCAAACTGATTCTGGTCGATACCCGCCAGGCCTCCCGCCTGGGCCCCCTGGCGGAGTGCTTGCAAAACCCCGGCCTGGAGCTCCACATCTACGACCATCACCCGGCGGTGGTGGGTGATCTCCGGGGTAGTGTGGAGCATATCCGGCCGGTGGGGGCCACCGTCACCATCCTGGTGGACCTGATTCGCCGACAGGGCCTGGAGCTCCGGCCCGAGGAGGCCACCCTGCTGGCCATGGGGATCTACGAGGATACCGGCTCCTTCCACTTCGACACCACCACCCCGGACGATCTCCAGGCCGCGGCCTGGTTGCTGGAGCAGGGCGGCAATCTCCACACCATCACTCAGTTCGTGGCCCAGGAGCTGAGCAGTGTCGAAGTAACCCTGCTCAACGATCTGATCCGCTCCGCCACCACCTATACCATTCAGGGGGTGGAGATCACGGTGGCTAAACTAACCATCGACGGCTATTTCGATGGCTTTGCCGTGGTGGTGCGCCGGTTGATGGTGATGGAAAACCTCAACGTTCTCTTCGCATTGGCCCGGATGGGTGATCGCACCTATCTCATCGCCCGGAGCCGGATTCCCGAGGTCAATGCCGGCGAGGTCGTCCGGGAGTTCGGCGGCGGCGGCCACGCCTCGGCGGCTTCGGCCACGATCAAGGATCTGACCGTGATCGAGATCGAAGAGAAGCTGGTCCAGGTACTCCATCAGCAGATCCGCCCCGAACGCCGGGCCATCGACCTGATGAGCGCCCCGGCGATCAGCGCCAAGCCCGGGATCACCATTCGGGCCGCCGACGAGCTGCTCAACCGTTACAATATCACGGTATTGCCGGTGGTGGACGAGGAGCGGCGGGTGATCGGCCTGATCTCCCGCCGGGTGGCGGGCAAGGCGATCCAGTTGGGCCTTGCCGAGCAGAAGGTCAGCGAGTATATGAGTACCGAGTTTGCCACCTTGCCCCCCACCGCCACCTTGGGAGATATTCAGAAGCTGATCATCGAGCATCGCCAGCGGATTATTCCGGTGGTGGACTCCCGGGGCGGCGAACTGGTGGGGGTCATTACCCGGACCGATCTGCTCAACCTGCTGGTCAACGATCCTTCCCGCCTGCCCCGCAACCTTTACGCCGAACAGCTCCCCTCCCTGGAGCGGAACCGTAATCTGCAAAATTTGATGGTGGAGCGGTTGGGGCGCAATGTGGTGATCCTGCTGCGGACCATCGGCGAGGTGGCCGCCGCCAAAAAGTATCACGCCTTCGCCGTGGGCGGCTTTGTCCGCGATCTTCTGCTTCATGAGCGCAACTTTGATCTGGATATAGTGATCGAGGGCGACGGGGTGGCCTTTGCCCGGGAACTGGCCGCCCGGTTGGGGGGGGAGGTCAGGGTCCACAAGAAATTCGCCACCGCCGTGGTCAAGCTGCCGGGGGGGCGCAAGGTGGATGTGGCCACCGCCCGGCTGGAATATTACGACTATCCGGCGGCCCTGCCCACCGTGGAACTCTCCTCGCTGAAGCTCGACCTTTACCGGCGTGACTTCACGATCAACGCCATGGCCATCCACCTCAATCCCGAGAGCTTCGGCACCCTGGTGGATTTTTTCAACAGCCAGAATGATCTTAAGGAAAAAAAGATCCGGGTGCTGCACAACCTGAGCTTTGTCGAGGACCCGACCAGGATCTTCCGGGCGGTGCGCTTCGAGCAGCGGATGGGTTTTGCCATCGGCCGCCATACCGAGCGGTTGATCAAGAACGCGGTGGGGATGAACCTTTTCGACCGTCTTTTCGGTTACCGCTTTTTTGGCGAGCTGCGCTTGATCTTAAGCGAAGACAACCCCCTGCCCGCCATCCGCCGCCTGGATCAGTTCGGCCTCCTGCCCTTTCTCCACCCCCGCCTGCGCCTGGAGCCCAGGCTGGAAAATATCCTCAATGAGGCCCAGCTGGCCCTGGCTTGGCACAAGCTGTTGTACCTGGAGCAGCCCTGCCGCTCCTGGCTGGTTTACTTTCTGGCCCTTACCGCCTTGCTGAAACGCCAGGAGCTGGATGCCCTCTGCCGCCGCTTCGAGGTGCCGGAGCGAATCCGCCGGACCCTGCTGGAGGAGAAGTGGGCGGCCCAGGAGGCCGCCACCGTTCTGCGGCGGGGGGCGCCCAGCAGCAACAGCGCCATCCACCACCTTTTGGCCGGGCTGGCCCCGGAAGGGTTGCTCTATCTGATGGCGATTATACGTAAAAAGGCGGCCAAAAAGGCGGTCTCGCTCTATGTTACCGAGTTGAGTTCGGTCCGGACCGAAATCAACGGTGATGACCTCAAGGGGTTGGGCCATAGCCCCGGCCCAATTTTCCGCGAAATTCTCGACCGGCTGCTGGAGGCTCGGCTCGATGGCCTGGTCCAGAGCCGGGATGAGGAGCTGGCCTTTGTCCGCCGGCACTATCCAACCCGCAAGGAGCGGCCCAAATCGTGAAAATTCCCCGGGCGCCCAAAATAACCCTGGCCGATCTGCGGCAGCTCCTGGTCAACCTGCTGATGCTGAGCGTGGGCGGGATCCTTTGCGCCGTGGCGGTAAACGGGATCGTCATTCCCCATGAGTTCGCGGCCGGCGGCATCACCGGCCTGGCGGTCATTCTCCAGGAGATCTTTCCCGCCTTGGATGTGGGTCTGACCTACCTCCTGGTCAATATTCCCCTCTTTCTGGCGGCGATCATGGCGGTGGGCCGCCGCTTCTTTTTCTACAGCCTGGTGGGAACCGTAATCTTTTCCGTGGCCCTGGCGATGATCAAGGTTGATCTGGTGGTGGAAAACCAGATCCTGGCGGCAATTTTCTCCGGGATCATCATCGGTCTGGGGGCGGGGATTAC
>DSDS01000031.1 GCA_011048585.1 Desulfurivibrio alkaliphilus
ACACACCAAGAAAAAATGTAATTCCCTTAGGCTTTGGCTTTTTCAGTAAGGACTGCTATCATACGCAACCAGCTTTATGGCAGCACCGTTTTTTCAACCAAGCAGGGAATAGAACCATGGCCAAAAAGAATACAACCCCACGACACGCCGACGAGCAAGGCAAAGTACTGCTCCTGGGCTCCAAAGTGCGGATCACCAATATGCCGGTCAAGGAGGTCAGCCTGCTGCAGGAGGGCAGCCTGCCGGCTTACGGCTACAATCCCGGCGATCAGATCGAGCTGCTGGCCGGCGCGGTGAGCATCGAACATGGCCGTCTGGAACAGACCCACACCTGGCTGACCGCCTTCCTGGGGGGCACCGAGCCGGCCCCGGCCATCGACTCCTTCACTTACGGGGAACCAAAGGAGATCTACCAGATTTTCCGTAACCGCCTGGCCGCCCCCGGCAGCAAAGCGGAAAAAGGCTGGTTCATGTTCCAGCAGTTTTTGCCCCCGGAGGGTCGGCGGGTCAGCACCCACGACCTGGAGATCACCGCCGATAATCGGGCGATCCTGGGGGGGAACCGGGGGATCATGGTGGTGGACGACTCCGGCCATCCCCCCGCCGCCAGCGCCGAGTTGGCCGCGATCAACCCCGACGCCTGGGTGATTGCCCTAGGGATCGGCGTGGCCCACTGGCGGGAGTGGGCCACGCGTTTCGGGGAAAAATTCTGTCTCTTCTGCCGACTCTCCGACCTGGAAACCACCCGGATGGAGATGGACAGTTCGGTGATCTGGGAAACCATTGTGGCCATGGCCTTGCGGGCCCTGCGCACCTCGGAGGTGGGCCTCTGGGAAAATGATCGCTTTCTCTGCCATATCGTGGTGGAGATGTATCCCCATGGAGTGATGTATGTGGGCCCCGAAGGCGGTTTTTTCTGCCATCGGCGGGGTCGCCTGCCCGAGAAGAGTTCTCCCCGGCACAAGGGTTCGGCGCCCTGCTACGACACCCTGGCCACCTCGCTACTGGCCGGGGACTGGTTGCAGTCCGGCGCCCCGCTGTTCTCCCGCAACGCCTTCTTCGATTACTCCACCCGGCTGCTGAAAAACTGGCGGCAACTGCACGAGGGGGGTTACGCCTTCGACCAGGCCCTGCGCCTGCCGGAGCTGGATTTCGCCTCGGTTTTTCTCAACGGCCGCCCCTGCTCCTATCTGGAGCGGGAGGAGGACCCCTGCTTCATCAAACTACCGCCCCTGACCCCCGAGTTCGAGCGGGTGCTGGAGCTGGTCTCCTGCCAACAGTGGCACGAGACCAAAAAAGAGGCGATTCGCGACTTCTTTCCCTGGCCCGCCAGCCCCTTTGTCCGCCAGCGGATGGGGCCGATGGCCGGCGATTGCATCGGGGTGATCGCCGAGGTACTCCACTATCTGAAAAACGAGGTGAGTTGGAAGAAGGGGTTTGAGGAGTTGCGGATGTTCCACGTCGGCCATCTGCGCACCACCGACCCCGCCGAAATCGAAACGGTGGTAACCCTGCAGAACGTAATGGACTCCTACGTTTCCCGCGAACAGGTACAGCGGCCGCTCTGCGTGGGGGTTTTCGGACCGCCGGGATCGGGTAAATCATTCGCGGTCAAGGAGGTGGCCCGGGTGATCGGGCGCCGCTTCGATATCAATCCCTTTGATTTCTTCGAATTCAACCTGACCCAGTTCGAAGGCCCGGCCGAGATCAACAGCGCCATCGACGCCATCCGGGCCTCGGTGGCCAAGGGCAAGGTGCCCATCGTCTTCTGGGATGAGTTCGACTGCCGTTACGATCGCCATGAATTCGGCTACCTGCGCTACTTTCTGCCCGCCATGCAGGACGGCATCACCTATGTCCATGGGGTGCCTTACAACATCGGCCGCTCCATCTTCGTCTTTGCCGGCGGCGTCAAGGCCAGCTACGACGGCATGGCCGCTCTGCTCAACCCCGCCCAGCCGGAAACCCTGCAACTGGCCCGCACCCTTAAAATTCCCGATTTCCTCAGCCGGCTGCGGGTGGTGCTGGATATCGACGATATCGTCATCCCCCCCGAACTGCTCTGCGGCAAGGCCGGTCCCCAGGAGCTGGCCCGACTGCGGCGGATCCTGATCAAGCGGGCCTTTATCATCGCCCACCAGATGGACACCCACTGGAAAAAGGCGGCCCGCAAAACCTCCGGCCTGCTGCTGCGGCTGCTGCTGGCTGAATACAGGTTCGGCGCCCGCTCCATCGAGGCGGTGATCGAAGCCTCCGGGGCTTCCGATCGCCTGGTTTACGGGCTGCCGGAACTGATCGCCCCCTCCGCCGCCCGGGTCCATGCTTCCTGGCAGACGGAACTGGAACGGCTGGTGGACCTGGCCCGCAAGCAGCAGGGGCTGCGTGAGGTCTGGTGAAGGTTCGGGAAAAACTTGACAATAAGTGGCTGCCTAAATTATTTTAGAGCTTCCGAAAACAGTTCATCAAGGAACTAAAGCTATGCCCAAAAGCGGAACACGACTCAGCGCCAGCCTGGAAGATTACCTGGAGACCATCCACCATATCGTGGCCGAGAAGCAGGTGGCCCGGGCCAAGGAGATCGCCGCCCGGCTCAAGGTGAGCCGTTCGTCGGTGACCGAGGCCTTCCGGTCCCTCTCCCAGAAAGGGCTGATCAACTACGCCCCCTACGAGGTGATCACCCTGACCCCCGCCGGGGAGAAGGCCGCCCGGGATGTTATCCAGCGCCACCAGGCGTTGAAGAGCTTTTTCCTGCGGGTTCTGGCGGTGGATGAAGAGCTGGCTGAAGAGGGGGCCTGCCGGATCGAGCACACCGCCCCCCGGGAGATCATCGATCGCCTGAGCCTGCTGATGCGTTTCATCGATGACTGCCCGCGGGGGGGAGCTGACTGGATCAAAAGCTTCAGCCGATACTGCCTGGGCGGCAAGACCCCGGAAAAATGCCAGGAATGCATCACTCTTTGTCTGGATAAATAATGACAAGCCTGGGCGGCACCCCATGGGGCCGGCCCGTTGAGCGCCAAAACCCACAAGCAACAACCGCAAGGGAAGAAAGAGGGTAAAAAATGGAAGGATCGTTTCGCGAGGGCTGGTTTAAGCACCCCACTCTGGGCTTGATTCGCATCTTCATCAAGGGCCCGGACTGGGTCTATGTCTGCTACACCAGTAATGGAGAAAAGGCCCTTTCCAAGGAAAGGCCGCTGGACAGCTGGACCTGGGCTTTAAGTGAACCCGGCCACGCCGACGCCACCCACTGAGGTCACCCCACCCACCGCCGCCGAACGGGGGATGGACACCCATCCCCCGGCAAAACTGTTTAGACCAAACCCCCCAAGGCTTTGGCCAGTCTTTGCATCCCCTCCTCCAGAATCTCCATCGAGGTGGCAAAAGAGAAACGGATAAACTGGTCGGCCCCAAAGGCCGCCCCCGGCACCGTGGCCAGCAAAGCCTCCTCCAGCAGATAATCGGCCAGGCTCACCGAATCATTGATCACCTTGCCGCTGCCGCTCTTTTTGCCGAAATAGGCGGAAACATTGGGAAAGACATAGAAAGCCCCCCGGGGACGCACGCAGCTCACCCCCGGGATGGCGGTCAGAGCGCCGATGATGAAATCAAGCCGGGGCAAAAAGGCATCCCGCATCTCCTGGGGAAAATCCTGGGGGCCGGTCAGGGCCGCCAGGGCCGCCTTCTGGGCCACCGAGGAGGGGTTGGAGGTGGCCTGACTCTGGATCTTGTTCATGGCCGCGATGATATGCTTGGGGCCGGCGGTATAGCCGATCCGCCAGCCGGTCATGGCGAACGACTTGGAAACCCCGTTGAGGATCAGGGTTCGCTGGGCCAGTCGGGGGTCCACATCCAGAATGTGGGGCAACTTCCCGCCCCCATAAACGATGGTGTCGTAAATATCGTCGGAGATCACCACCCAGCCCCGCTCCAGGGCCAGTTCACCAATGGCTTCCAGGGCCCTGGCGGAAAGTACCGAGCCGGTGGGGTTGGAGGGGCTGTTGAGAATAATGCCCCGGGTTTTGGCGGTGGCGTAGCGTACCAGCACCGCCGGGTCCAGGTCGAAATCGCTCTTTTCATCCAGGGGCACGATCACCGGAGTGGCGCCGGCCAGCTGAACAATCGGCGGGTAACTAACCCAGTAGGGGGCCGGCACCAGCACTTCATCGCCGGGGCCGAACAGGGCCTGGGCCATGTTGTAGAGCCCATGCTTGCCGCCGCAGCTGACCTGGATCTGGTCCGGCTGATAGTGCCAGCCGTGGTCGGCGGCCATCCGGTCACAAACCGCCTGGCGCAGAGGCAGGATGCCGGGAACCGGGGTGTAACGGGTGAAACCCTGATCGATGGCCTCCTTGCCCGCCTCCCGCACATGGGCCGGAGTGTCGAAATCCGGCTCTCCGACGCTGAAATTCAACACATCGGCGCCCTCGGCCTTCAACGCCTTGGCCTTGGCATCAACCGCCAGGGTAGGCGAAGCCTTGATCTCTTTCACCCGGGCCGCCAGTTCAACGGGAGCATCCATAATCGTCCTTACCTCCAGTGGGTTAACTGATCCAGTTAATATTAATAGTAAACCTGCCACAGGGTCAAACCGCAGGCCGGAGCGGTGGGACCGGCCTGGGCGCGATCACCAAGGGCCAGCAACTCGCCCAGCGATTCCGGCCGCCGCCGGCCCCGACCCACCTCAATCAGGGTTCCGGCAATATTGCGCACCATATGGCGCAGGAAACCGTCACCGGCCACCAGCAGGCGATAGCTTGCCCCTCCCGCCTGACTCTGGCCCACCGCAAAACCCCACCCCGTTTCATCCCGCTCCAGAGTCAAGCGAGTCAAGCAGCGCACCGCGCCCCGCCCCCGCTCGGCCTTTTCATCTCCAGCCCGAGTGCGCGAACCGGCGGCTTCAAAGGAAGAAAAGTCATGTTCCCCGATAAGCTGCGGCAGGGCCGCCCGCGTCGCCTCCAGATCAAACGCGCCGGGAAAATGGGCGCAATAGAGGCGCCGACAGGGGGGCATGACCGCGGCGGTGGTAAAAAAATAGAGGTAAGCCTTACCCCGGGCACTAAAACGGGCGTGAAACCCGGGTTCGACCTCCTCGGCCGCCAGAATGCGAATATCGGGCGGCAGCATGCTGTTCAATCCCCGCCGGTAAGCCTCCAAAGGCAGGCTCCGCTCGGGTTGGAAGTTGGCCACCATCCCCAGGGCATGGACCCCGGCGTCGGTCCGGCCGGCTCCATGGACCACCACCCGATGCCCCAGCATCCGGCCCAGGGCAACCTCCAGCGATTCCTGGATGGTGGGACGGTCACGCTGGCGTTGCCAACCGTCATAAGCGGTGCCGTCATAGGCGATGGTCAGCTTAACGTTAGCGGCGGCCATGAAAACCTTTAAGGAAACAGCGGCACCAGCTGCAAGCCCTGCTCTTCGGGGAAACCGCAAAGCAGGTTGAGATTCTGTACCGCCTGACCGGCCGCGCCCTTGACCAGATTATCGATGGCCGAGAGCACGATCACCCGGCCAGTGCGGCTGTCCAGCCGCAGGGCCAGATCACAGAAGTTGCTGCCCCGGACATACTGGGTGGCCGGCAACTGCCCGTCGGGCAGCACCCGCACAAAGGGTTCCCCGGCATAAAAATCGGTCAGCAGCTTGCTCAGGGCGGCCTGATCGATCTTTACGGTCAACTGGGCATAGATGGTGCTGAGCATCCCCCGGGACATCGGCACCAGGTGGGGCGTAAAGCTGACCGCCAAGGAACGGCCGCAGAGCAGGCCCAGTTCCTGTTCGATTTCGGGGGTGTGGCGATGTTCGGCCACCTTGTAGGCCCGAAAGCCGTCGGTCACCTCGCAGTAGAGGGTCCCCACCGCGGCGGCTCGCCCCGCCCCGGAAGTGCCGCTTTTGGCGTCGATGACCAGGCTATCCGGATCGATACACCGCGCCTTGAGCAGGGGGGCCAAGGCCAGCAGAACAGTGGTGGGATAGCAACCGGGATTGGCCACCAGTCGGGCCTTGGCGATAGCCTCCCGATGCAGTTCCGGCAGGCCGTAGACCGCTTCGGCCAGGAGCTCCGGCGCCGAGTGGGGCTGATACCACTGTTCGTAAACCTGCCGCTGGTGGAGACGAAAATCGGCCGAGAGATCGATCACCTTGGCCCCGGTGGCCAGCAGACCCGGCACCACCGACATGGCGGTCTGATGGGGCACGGCGGTGAAAAAAAGATCGGCCCGGCCGGCGGGATCCAGACCGGTTGGGTCCTCACAGACCAGACCGGTTCTTCCCGCCAGATGGGGGAAAACCTGAGCCAGGGCCTTCCCGGCGTACTGGCGGGAGGTGGCCAGGGTGAGTTCAACCTGCGGGTGATTGACCAGCAGGCGCACCAGTTCGGCCCCGGTATAGCCGGAAGCTCCGATAATTCCAACTTTTATCATCAACAGTTCCCCCTTCTCCTGGCAAAATAGCCCGGGGACGGCCCACCCGGGAGGTACAACGCAAAAAAGGGAAGGAGCTCTTGGCGAGCACCTTCCCTTTTGCCGTCGTGCATAGGCTGACGATTCCGAGGCCGAAAAGGCGGCCTCGCCTCCGCTTTAACGCTTGGAGAACTGGAATCTGGCCCGCGCCGCACGCTGGCCATACTTTTTCCGCTCCTTGCTCCGGGGGTCACGGGTCAGGAGGCCGGCCCGCTTCAAGGTGGTACGCAACTCGGGATCGGCCTCGGTCAGGGCCCGGGATATCCCGTGGCGCAGAGCCTCGGCCTGGGCATTCTTACCGCCGCCACGCAGAGTGGCCATGACGTCGAACTTAACCTTGGTTTCGGTGATCACCAGCGGTTTTTCCACCACCGCCCGCGAATATTCGCCGCCATCGAAATAATCTTCCAACGCCCGCTTGTTGACCAGAATCTGGCCGCTGCCCGGCTTCAACCAGACCCGCGCGATCGCTGTCTTGCGCTTGCCGGTGGCGTAAATGCTGTTATCTGCCATGATCTCTCAAACTCCTGAATAGGGGGTTGGACTACAACTTGAGGGCTTCCGGTTGCTGGGCCGAGTGGGGATGTTCGGTACCGGAATATACCTTGAGTTTTTTCAATTGTTTGCGGCCCAGGGAGTTCTTCGGCAGCATCCCCTTCACTGCCCGGATGATCAGCTCCTCCGGCTTGCTGTCCCGCAACTCGGAAGCGGTTTCCTGCTTCAGACCGCCTATGTGGCCGGTGTGTCGATAGTAAACCTTGTCGTCCCACTTATTGCCGGTGAGCTTCACCTTGCCGGCATTGAGTACGACGACAAAGTCACCGGTGTCCATGAAGGTACTGTAGATGGGCTTGTGCTTGCCGCGCAAACGGGTGGCAATCTCCGAGGCCAGACGACCCAGGATCATCTCCTCGGCGTCAACCACGTACCATTTACGATCAATGTCATTGACCGGCACCAGATGGGTTTTCATGTGCTTCCCCTAAAAAAAATATTGGAGCGGGAAACGAGATTCGAACTCGCGACTTCAACCTTGGCAAGGTTGCACTCTACCACTGAGTTATTCCCGCTCAACGGCTGCGTTTAAAGGGCGACTATATACCAGTGGGACGGGTCCTTGTCAACATAAAAACCGGCCAAAACTTACCTCACCCCCACCATTTTTTACCTACCAAAGCCCGGGGGTCAGCTTAAGCTCTTGCCTTTACGCCCGGGTCACGGTTAAACTGGCCGCCGGCTCCAAAACGATCAGATCAACCGGGAGGAAAACTGCGAACATGAGCGCCCAAACCCGTTGCGGCGAGATCCAGCGCCGCACCAAGGAAACCGACATCAAACTGGCCCTGACCCTGGACGGACGGGGAGCAACCTCCATCAACACCGGTGTCGGCTTCATGGATCACATGCTGACCCTGATGGCGGTACACGGCTTTTTCAACCTGGAGATCTCCGCCAGCGGCGATACTGAAGTTGACGATCATCACACCGTCGAAGATCTGGGAATCGCTTTGGGTCAGGCCTTAAAGCAGGCCCTGGGCGATCTGGCCGGGATCTCCCGTTACGGCGAGGCGGCGGTGCCCATGGATGAAGCCCTGGTCCGGGTCACCCTGGACTGCTCCAACCGCCCCTTCCTCCATTACGGCATAACGGTGCCCGACGCCAAGGTGGGCAGCTTCGACACCGCCTTGGCCAAGGAGTTCCTGCGCGCCTTTGCCCTCCACGGCGGACTCACCCTGCATCTGGAGATGGCCCACGGCGAGAACAGTCACCACATCCTGGAGGCGACCTTCAAGGCCTTGGGCCGGGCCCTGGACCAGGCCACCCGCCCCGATCAGCGCCTGCAGGGAGCACTCTCCTCCAAGGGCAGCCTCTAACCTTAATAATGGGCGCTCCCAGCGAACCTGCCGCAAACCCGCCGCCGATCAACGACCCCGGATTGATCCCCCCGGAGATCAACCGCTTGATCGGTCGGGCCATGCACCAATACCGGATGCTGGCCGACGGCGACCAGGTGATGATCGCCGTTTCCGGCGGCATCGACAGCCTGGTACTCTGCCGCCTGCTCGATCTCTGGCGGCGCAAGGCCCCGATTCACTACGAGCTGCTGGCAGTCCACCTGGACATGGGGTTTGCCGGCTACCGCCCCCGGGCTGAGCTGTACGGCACGTGGGGTCCGGGCCAGCCCCCCTCCGGCCCCTTGGCCGGCACCTCGGCGGCGGTGCAGGCCCAACTCGAAAAACTGGGCCTGCCCTATTATATTGAAGAAACCCCCTTCGGCCCCGAGGCCATGGAGGCCGAGGCGGCCAAAAATTGCTGTTATCACTGCTCCACCCGCCGCCGAACCCGCCTTTTTGAGCTGGCCCGGGAGAAAGAGTGCAACAAGCTGGCCCTGGGCCATCACCAGGAAGATATCATCGAAACCTTTCTCCTCAACCTGCTCTACGGCGGCAACCTCAGCACCATGGTCCCCAACCAGCGCCTCTTTGACGGCCGCCTGCGAATGATCCGCCCCCTGGCCCTGCTGGACAAAACGATGATCCGCCGGCTTGGTCAACTGTTCGCCGTGGAGCCGGTGGCCAACCCCTGCCCGCTCACCGACAACTCCAAACGCCACGAAATGCGCAACCTGCTGGCCGCCATCACCGGCAACGACCCCCGCCGCCGGGCCAGCATCTTTGCGGCCCTGGGCAACGTCCGGACCGACTACCTGCTTTAACTCCCCCCGTCCCGGAGCAGGTCGAAAAAAGGGTTTTCTCACCATCCTGCCGCTGGCCGATAATCCGACCGGCGATCAGGAGACCGAACAAGTCACCGATCAAGTCGCAGGGCAAGTCTACAACCTGCTCAAGGTCACCCCGGGGGAACGCTTCCGACCCCACCCATACCTACTACCAAACCAACGCCGAACGTTTCTTCAACAAGACGGTGGCGGTTGTCGAAACGGCGGTTAAAACAACACCTGTGGCGTCGGGACACTAGAAAAATTTGTTTGACATCCGCTTGGTCTACGGTCAGACTGTCAGCTAGGATATGGGGAATTTTTTAGTAAGTAAAGCAAGGGAGGGTCCGGCATGAAATCGGGTTCGGCATTCGCCAATCGTTTCGGCGCCAAAGTCAGTTTGGCCGGGGCCGGTGAGGGGCTGTTCCTGGTTATTGCTCGTTTAAGCGATCCGGCCCCGCGGGTCCGGGCCCGGGATGGCCAGGTGGTAATGCGGCTCAACGGCACCAAGGTCCTGGCCCGGATGGCTCTCAAGCAGGCCTTGGCGCTGCTCAAGGATCCCGGGATCAGCAAGGTTGGCGGGGTCCAACTCGATATGGAGAGGTACCAAAAATTTCTGGCCGCCCAAGTGGCCGGCGGGCCGCCCCCCGGTCCCCAGCCTCCTCAGCCTTGAACCTGACGGGTTTCCTGCCTGGTTAAAGCCCGAGCATCCGAGCGGCCCGGGTTTCAGGCCGGAGCAGAACGTGGTTTCAAGTCGGCGGCTCTGGCGCCGCCTTCAGTTTTGGCGACAAACGCAACCGCGGTAGCTGCTACCGCAACCATCAACCCCTGGAGAAAGGAGAACAGCCATGGCAAGTGTCGGTCACGAATTACTCAATGTGCCATTA
>DSDS01000102.1 GCA_011048585.1 Desulfurivibrio alkaliphilus
CCATCACTCCCGCCCGCCACGATTTCGGCTTTATGGGACTGGGCAGTGCCTCCTCTCCCGTTCTCTTCACCATCACCAATAAAAGTGCGGCGCCCCAGACCATCGCGCGAATATTTCTGGCTAAAAGGGGTGATTTCGTCCTAAACTTTACCGGCGGGGAGAACCCCTGCGGCCAGGGCACGCCAACTTTAGACCCAGGGGAAAGTTGCACGATTACCCCCAGTTTTCGCCCCTTTGCCATGGGTCAGATTGATGGCAGCCTGCGGGTAGAAGTCGCCGGTTCCGGCCCCGTCCAGGAGAGCAGCGCGGTATTAAGAGGCTTATCCATAGCTTGTGGTTGCTGATGGATTTATCCGAGTGACAATTCAGACAATTACAAAGGAGGTGAGGGAGAGAGAGAACCAAGACTTTGCTTGAACGTGGTTGATTTTTTTACTTAAGAGAGGAGGAAAAAGGTATGAAAAGTTGGATTTTGGGGCTTGCCGTCCTGGCTGTCGCCTTGCCGGGCGCGGCAATGGCGGCTCTGGATGGCCCGAAGGCCAAAACCATTGACGAGTTGGCCAAAATGTTCGATTCGTCACGCTGTAAATCTTGTCACAGTCAAATTTACGAACAGTGGGAGCAGTCCCATCACGCTCGCCCGATGATGGGAGTGGCCGGCGGCCTTAAGGACACCCCTTTGGCCATGAAGGGCGCAACCCCGTTTTCGCCCGATGATCCCAGCAAGGCGACCATCGCTACCTTTCCCTGTTTCAAGTGTCATCTGCCCCAGGCGATGACCCACGCCGAGGATTCGGTGGCGGTTGAGTACGCCAAGGCCCTGGTGGCCCAGGATCGGGAAAAGATCGGCAAACTCCAGATCACCTGCCTGGTCTGCCACAACACCAAGGCCATTGTCCATCGGCTGTCGGTGGGCAACCCGGAGCCCAACGTGCTCTATGGCTCCAAGGATGTCGCCAACCATCCGGACCCGGTCTTCAAGTCGGTGAAGAGGAGCGACATCATGCAACAACCGCTGGTCTGTGGTCAGTGCCACGGCCTCGGGCCCAACCTGGAGTTCGAAAATCCGGTCCAGTGCGCCAACCTTTATGGCAGCTACCTTCATGCCTATATCCCGGCCGGCGGCACCCAGAGCTGCCAGGAATGCCACATGAAGCCGATCAATGGCATTGCCGACCACCTTATCGGCCCCAACTTCAATGACAAAGAGGGCACTATCGCCCGCTACCAGAAAACCCTGAGCCTGGATGTCCAGACCCTGGGCTATGAGTGGCTGCTGCAGGCGGGGAAACATATCCCCAAGGTGGTGGTCAACACCAAGATCAACTCCAGTGCCGGCCACCGCATCCCCGATGGCTGACCGTCTCATCAACGAGTGGTCCTGGAAGTGACCGCAAAAACTGTTGACGGCAAAGAGATCGAGATGCAATCCCGCCACTACCATCCCCAGGCGACCAACGAGATGAGTTCCAAAATGCTCTATGGCGCCCAGGTCAAGACGGCCAACATTCGTGACACCAGCATCCAGCCCTACCGGACCAAGGAGGAATCCTTTGAGTTCATCCTGCCGGAAGGGGTACGGACGGTTGATATCACGGTCAACCTGGCCTACGATGTCGTTAATCCCGACATGCGTTACAATCTGCACAATATCACCCGCCGGGTAAGCCTCGATCGCTAAATAAGGCGGTTGTTGTATCTTTAACGGTAAGCGGGCCCGATCGGAGATATCCGGTCGGGCCCGTTCTGTTGACAAGCCGGGGATTATTGCTCGCCGCCGGTCACCCGACAGTTCAAACTGCCGTCGTGGAGGGTCAAGCGCAGGTGGGTGTCGGGGGGGGCCTGTTTGGCCGAGCGCACCACCGTGCCGTCGGCAAGGCGGGCTATGGCGTAGCCGCGTCTCAAGACGGCCAGGGGACTGACCGCGTCCAGGGTGGCGAGGAGACGGTTAAGATGATTGCGTCTTTCGGCCAGCAGTTGCCGAACCAGGAAGAAGAGGCGCAAGCGGTTTTCCCGCAACTCCCCCTGATGGGCCAGCAAGCGGTGCCGGGGGTCGAGCCGGCGCAATTGGTGGTTCAGACGGTTCACTCTTTCCCGATACGCTCCCAGCTTGCCTTGGAGGGCATGGGCCAGTTCGGCCCGCAGGTAATCCAGCCGCATGGCGTGGCCGGCCAGCAGGCGGGCCGGATCTCGCAACAGCCGCTGTTCGGCCTCCAACTGCCGCCGGGCCGCGGCCAGTTGCCGCTTCATCGCCGTGGCCAATTGCCGTTGCAGCTCCCTGACCTGGGCTAAAAGCACCCGCTGTTCCGGCAGAACCATCCCGGCGGCGGCGGTGGGGGTGGGAGCCCGCAGGTCGGCCACAAAATCGGCGATGGTGAAGTCAACCTCGTGTCCCACCGCCGAAACCACCGGAACCGCCGAGGCGGCAATGGCCCGGGCCACCACCTCTTCGTTGAAGGCCCAAAGATCCTCTAAAGAGCCGCCGCCCCGGCAAAGGACGATCACCTCGCTGCGGCCCCGCTCATTGAGCAGCTCAATGGCCGCCGCGATCTCTTCCGCCGCCCCGTCCCCCTGAACCCTGACCGGAACGATCTCGATGGCGGTGCCGGGGGAGAGCCGCCGGGCCTGAACCAGGAAATCCCGCACCGCCGCCCCCTGGGGGGAAGTAACCAGAGCGATCCGGCGAGGCAGGTAGGGCAGGGCTTTTTTCCGGGCCGGGTCGAAAAGCCCCTCCGCTTCCAGTTTGGCCTTGAGCCGGTCAAAGGCGATCCGCAGCAACCCGGTGCCCTTGCCATCCATAAAATCGATGATCAGTTGATATTCGCCCCGGGGTTCGTAAACCGAGATCCGCCCCCGGCAGAGAACCTCCAGGCCATCGGCGGGAACGCAGGCCAGGTAGCGCTGCTGCCCCTTGAACAGCACCGCCCGCAACTGGGCTTCGCTATCCTTGAGGGTGAAATAGAGATGACCGGAGGAGGGGCGGCGCAGATTGGAGATCTCGCCGGTTACCGTGACCATCGAGTAGGAGGTTTCCAGCAACCCCCGGATCGAGCGGGTCAGCTCGCCGACGGTCTGGATGCGGTTGTCGAAGGGGTTTTCCATGGCGGTTGCGAAAATCCGGGATGATTTTTTAACCAAAGATAAGTATACTACCCGACCGAGAACGGCAACGGGACAAAAAAGGCGCCCTCCGGGCGGAGGCGAGTCATAAGTCAATTGAACCAAGGTTAAAATTCGTGGCAAACAAAAAAATCTTCAAGCCCGAAAATATTGTCAACTCCACCGGCGGCCCCCGGAAAAGCGTGCTGGAGGAGTTGAATCTGCCGCCCCAGGCGGAAGAGTTCCTCCGGGTTTGGCACAAACCGCTGCTGGGCCTGCTGGTAGGAATCATCGTCCTGGTGCTGGGATTCAGCTTCGGGAAGCAATACACCTCCTCTCGTACCGAGCAGGCGGCCAGCCAGTTGGCCCAGGCCATGCAGTTGAGCGACCATGCGGCCCGGCGGGAGGCCCTGGCCCAGGTGGCAGCCTCCTACCGGCGAACCGGGGCCGGCATCTGGAGCCGGATCGAACTGGCCCACATTGAACGCGATAGCGGCGATCTGGCCGCGGCGGCAGCGGCCTACGAAGAGCTGCTGGGGTCCATGGCCAAAAGGGATCCCCGCTCCCCCATGGTCAGGCTCAACCTGGCCCAGGTGCTTGCCGAGCTGGGAGAGTACGAGCGGGCGGGCGGCCACTACCGGCAGTTGGCCACCACCCAGGGGTTTGAGGCCTGGGGCCTGCTGGGGAGCGGCGAACTGCTGGCCCGCCAAGGCGATGAGGAGGCCGCCCGCCGCCACTATCAACAGGTGGTGGAACTGACCTCCGCTCCCCCCCTGCTTCTTGAACAGGCCGAACAGCGCCTGGGTAACTGATTGTTTTAACCTGTGAGTGAACAAACCATGCTGAGATCGATGTTGAAGTCCAAGATCCATCGAGCGACGGTGATCGACGCCGAGCTGCACTACGAAGGCAGCCTGGCGGTGGATGCCGACCTGATGGAAGCGGTGGGCCTGATCCCCTTCGAGCAGGTCCACGTCTACAATATGAACAACGGTGAGCGTTTTGAGACCTATGTGATCAAGGCCCCGGCCGGTTCGGGCATGATCGGCCTGCGCGGGGCCGCCGCCCGCAAGGGGCTGGCCGGCGACATGATCATAATTGTCAGCTATGCTCTCTATCCTCCCGATGAAGCTTTAAAACATGAGCCACAAATTGTGGCACTCGATGAACAAAATCGGATCAAACGCCGGGGGCCGGCCGGTTCCTCCGATCCCGGAGCATGAATCCGGCGGCCTCTCTCCCTCCCCAACCAGGCGGGTCGCCGACGCCAAGCCAGGCAAGGCTGCTGGTCCTGGCCGCCACCAGCCCGGAGCTGGCGCCCTTGGAGCGCGCCCTGGGTCATCCCCCCCGGTCCACTCTCTTTGATTTTCTGCTCTGCGGCGTCGGCCCGGTGGCCAGCGCCGCCACCGTCGCCGCCCATCTGGCGACCCGTTCCTCAACCTACGCGGGCGTGGTCCTGAGCGGGGTAGGGGGGCTCTACCCCCGGGAACCGTCTGGTTGCTCCGGGGAGCCGGGCCTGCTGGAGATCTGCCTGGCCGAGCGGGAGATTCTGGCCGATTTCGGAATTGCCGCTCCCCATGGAGCCGAACCGTTCAGCGGCAGCAATTTTGCCGCCCCCCATGATTTTCCCCTGCAATCGACCCTCACCAGCCTGGCCGCCGCGATTCTCACCGAGCTGGCCATCCCTTTTTACCGGGGGGTATTTCTAACCCTGAACGCCACCACCGCCACCCGGGAACGGGGAATGGCCCTGCGGGACCGCCATGGCGGGCTCTGCGAGAACATGGAGGGGGCGGCCGTCGCCCTGGTTTGCCAACGCCTGGGTCTGCCGCTGCTGGAGATGCGCTGTATCAGCAACCTGGTTGAGGACCGTGATCTGCGCCGCTGGCGACTGGCCGAGGCAATTGCCCGGCAGGCTGAAATTATGTCCCGGCTGCTGCCGCGACTGGCGGCGGCCCCGCTCTCCCGGAGCAGATCGTGAAAGAAGCCGCCAGCCCGCTCTCCCTGGGGTTCTCCCCTTGTCCCAACGACACCTTTATCTTTCATGCCCTGGTCCATGGCCTGGTGCCGGAGGCCCCGGTTTTCACCCCGCCCCGGCTGGAAGATGTCGAGACCCTGAACCGCCTGGCCCTGGCCGGCCGCCTGGATGTGAGCAAGCTTTCCTTTCACGCCCTGGGTCACGTGCTGGATCAGTATCTCCTCCTGGGAGCCGGGGCCGCCCTGGGCCGAGGCTGTGGCCCCCTGCTGGTGGCCCGGGAACCCATCGCTCCGACCCGCCTGGCCGGCCGCCGCCTGGCGGTTCCCGGACGCTATACCACCGCCGCCATGCTGCTGGGACTTTTTGCGCCGGCGTGCCGCAACCCGGAGGTGATCCGTTTTGACCAAATCATGCCAGCCCTGGTCAGGGGTGAGATCGACGCCGGGGTGATCATCCACGAAAGCCGCTTTACCTATCGCGACCACGGCCTGGTACTGCTGGCCGACCTCGGAGCCTGGTGGGAGGAGAGCAGCGGCCTGCCCATTCCCCTGGGGGGCATCGCCGCTCGTCGCTCCCTGGGCAAAGAGCGGCTCACCGCAATTGAACAGGCAATCAGGCAAAGCGTGGAAGCGGCCTTTGCCGATCCCGCCCGGGCCATGCCCTATATTCGCCGCCATGCCGGCGAGTTGGACGAGAGGGTACTGCGCTCGCATATCGAACTTTATGTCAACGACTTTTCCATCGAGCTCGGCGCTGAGGGCCGGGCGGCAATTACGGAATTTCTCCGCCGCGGCCGACAAGCCGGGGTGCTGCCGCCACTCCCCGCCGCCGGGTTGTTTGCCTGAAAACGACCCGACGGGAGCGAAGCTGCTTGACAAGCCCGCCCGCTATACTATATTAGGAACTTTTCCTTTGGGAATCTCGCGGAACCAGTTGTTATCTCCGGTCGCTACTTAAGGAATTCGGCGACGTCGACAAAAAGGACGGCAGCCGATTTTTTTGCGGCAAAACCAAACGCAGGAAAGACAACCATGAAAATGAAAGGAGCGCAGGCCTTTGTAAAGTGCCTGGAAGAACAGGGGGTTGAGGTTATTTTCGGTTTTCCCGGCGGAGCGGTTATCGATCTTTACGATGAACTGCTGCGGACCCCCAAGCTGACCCATGTTCTGGTCCGCCACGAGCAGGCGGCGGTTCATGCCGCCGATGCCTATGGTCGAGTCAAGGGCGAGGTGGGGGTGGCTCTGGTTACCTCCGGCCCCGGTGCCACCAATACCGTTACCGGCATCGCTTCCGCCTATTGCGACTCTATTCCGATGGTGGTCTTCACCGGCCAGGTGCCCACCATGTTGATCGGCAACGATGCCTTCCAGGAGGTTGATATCGTCGGCATCACCCGTCCGGTTACCAAACATAATTATCTGGTTAAAAAACCGGAAGATCTGGTGCCCACCATCCGCGAAGCCTTTCATCTGGCCCGTAGCGGCCGGCCCGGTCCGGTCCTGGTTGACCTGCCCAAGGATGTAATCGGGGCGATGATCAACTTCCCCGATCCAGAGCCGATCCGGATGCGGACCTATAAACCCACCTACGAGCCCCATCCCGGTCAGATCGAGAAAGCCTGCAAGACCATGCTCAAGGCCAAGCGGCCGGTGCTTTACGTGGGGGGCGGGGTGATTAACGCCAACGCCGCCGATTCATTGACCGAACTGGCCAAAAAGCTGGATATCCCGGTCACCATGACCCTGATGGGCCTGGGCGGCTTCCCCGGCACCGATCCGCTCTCCATAGGGATGCTGGGGATGCACGGCACCTACTACGCCAACATGGCGGTGGCCAACTGCGACCTGCTGATCGCGGTGGGGGCCCGTTTCGACGACCGGGTTACCGGCCGGATCGACGCCTTCGCGCCCCACGCCAAGATTATCCATATCGATATTGATCCCAGCTCGATCAGCAAGAACGTCCGGGTCGATATCCCCATCGTCTCCGATTGTCGCCACGCCCTGACCGCGATCAACGTCTGGTTCGACCAAAACAAGGAGTTCAGCAAGAAGGCGGCCAAGGAGCAACATAAAGCCTGGCACAAGCAGATCAAGGAGTGGAAGAGCAAGCACCCCCTGGGTTACGTGGAAGAGTCCGGGGTGATCAAACCCCAGTTCGTGGTTCAAAAGCTTCATGAGTTGACCGGCGGCAATGCCATCATCACCACCGAGGTGGGGCAGAATCAGATGTGGGCGGCCCAGTTCTACCAATTCAACAAACCCCGCCACTTCATGACTTCCGGTGGCCTGGGGGTTATGGGCTACGGCTTCCCGGCCGCCATCGGCGCCCAGATGGCCGCGCCCGACCAGATTGTTATCGACATTGCCGGGGATGGTTCCATCCAGATGAACATCCAGGAGCTGGCCACCGCCCGCCAGTACAAGTGTCCGGTCAAGATCGCCATCCTCAACAACAACTACCTGGGGATGGTTCGTCAGTGGCAGGAGCTCTTCTACGACAAGAAGTACGCCCATACCACCCTGGATGTGGCCCCCGATTTCGTCAAGCTGGCGGAAGCATACGGGGCGGTGGGCCTGCGGGCCACCAAGCCCAGTGAGGTTGAGCCGGTGATCAAGGAGGCGCTCAAGGCCAAGAACACCGTGATGATGGATTTTGTTATCTCCCGTGAAGAGGGGGTTTACCCCATGGTTCCGGCCGGTAAAGCCACCACCGAAATGCTCTTAGTTTAAATAAACAGGAAGATCGCCATGAAACATACCATTTCCGTACTTCTACAGAACAAGCCCGGGGTACTCTCCCGGGTCACCGGGCTGTTCAGCGGCCGCGGTTTCAATATCGACAGCCTGGCCGTGGCCGAAACCCTGGAGAAGGACGTCTCCTGTCTGACCCTGGTCACCCACGGGGACGAAGCGATCATCGAGCAGATTACCAAGCAGCTGCACAAGCTGATCGACGTAATCAAGGTCACCGACATGGCCGAGCATGACCACGTCGAACGGGAGATGGCCCTGATCCGGGTCAAGGCCGAGGCCGGCACCCGGGCCGAGGTGCTGCGGGTGATCGATATCTTCCGGGGCAAGGTGGTGGACGTCTCCCCCAAGAGCTACGTGGTGGAAGTGACCGGCTCCAAGACCAAACTGCAAGCAATCATCGATATCATGCGCCCCATCGGCATTCAGGAGATCGTGCGTACCGGCGGGATTGCCATCACCCGCGGCAAGAAATTCTAGCAATGCTCAAACCCAGGATTCCCGTCGCCCTGGAGGGTTGGCCCTTTATTTTGCTGGCCGGATTCGCCACCCTGTTGGCGGCGATCCTGGGTTTTCTGTTGCCCACCCTGCTGTTGCTGGCCCTTACCATCTTCATTCTCTGGTTTTTCCGTGATCCCGAACGGGTTTCCCCCCCCGAGGATGACGTGCTGGTCTCCCCGGCCGACGGCAAGGTTATTCTGATCGAACGAATCTTTGATGAGCGTTTCGTCAAAGATCACGTTTACAAGGTCAGCATTTTTATGAACATCTTCAATGTCCATGTCAATCGCTTCCCCTTTCCCGGCCGGGTGGAACGGATTGTTTATACTCCCGGTGCCTTTTACTCCGCCGACAGTGTGCGTGGGGCCTTGAAGAATGAATCCTGCGGGGTGGTTGCCGATGCGGGCAACGGGCGAAGACTGGCGGTGGTCCAGGTGGCCGGCCTGATCGCCCGCCGCATCGTCTGCTGGACCGAGGCCGGGGACCAGCTGGGCCGGGGCCAGCGTTTCGGCCTGATCCGCTTCGGCTCCCGGGTTGATCTCTACCTGCCGCTTGCCACCCAGCTTGAAGTCAAGGTCGGCCACAAGGTCAAGGCCGGCGAAAGCGTGCTGGGCTATCTGGCCTAGCCGCCCTTTCCAGAGGAACCATGCCAGTCGCCGCCTTCCTGATCACTGCCGCTGTACTGGGACACCTCCAGTATCGTCTCGACTTTCCCATCCTGCTGGCCGAACGTTTTTGGCCCGGTGCCGGCTGGCCCCAGTTGCTGCTCATGGCCCTCTATGCCGCCTGGCTGACGGGGAAATTCACCGATCCGGCCCAGAGCCACCGCTGGCGCCTGCGGATCTGGGGGCTCTTTTCCCTGGTGTTTTTCGGCCAACTGCTGCTGGGACTGGCCGGAATCGAAGAGATGCTGATGACCGGCAAACTCCATCTGCCGGTGCCGGCCCTGATCATCGCCGGCCCCCTTTACCGGGGGGCCGAATTCTTTATGCCCATCCTCTTTCTCTCCACCGTGGTGCTGGTAGGGCCGGCCTGGTGCAGCTATCTTTGCTATATCGGCGCCTGGGAAGGGTGGAGCAGCAGATCCCAGAAAAAACCCACCCCGCTCCCCCCCTGGCGGCGAACCGTGCGGATAGCTCTCCTGCTTCTGGTGATCGCCACCGCCCTGGGGATGCGGCTACTGGGAATCGGCTGGCTGCCGGCCCTGCTGACCGCCGCCGCTTTCGGCCTGGTGGGGGTAGGGATCATGGTCCTGGTCTCTCGTCGCAACGGAATGATGACCCACTGCGTCAGCTACTGCCCCATCGGCCTGCTGGCTGGAGTTCTGGGTAAAATCTCACCGTTCCGGCTCAAAATCGACGCCGGTTGCAACAACTGCTACAGCTGCACCCGGACCTGCCGTTACGACGCCCTCACCCCGGCCGACCTTGAGCGCCGGCAACCCGGCCTCTCCTGCACCCTCTGCGGTGACTGTCTGGGCCGCTGCCCTAAAAAAATCATCCATTACCATCTGCCGGGCCTGGCTCCGACCACCGCCCGGAAACTCTTCCTGGTTTTGGTGATCTCCCTGCACAGCATCTTTCTGGCGGTGGCCCGCATTTAAAAAGAAGTATCCGTTCACCATGGTCAACAACTTGTCGATTTAACGGGCTGTAATCGTTAAGCAGTGCCGCAGGTTCGGGCAAGCGGCCAAGCGCCGCGTACCCCGTGTACGTAAGCCTGGCTGATCGCC
>DSDS01000128.1 GCA_011048585.1 Desulfurivibrio alkaliphilus
AACTGCGGAATTGCTGCGAGTGACCAGGGAGTCGTTGCGGCAGGGGATCGGTCAGGTTCAGGTGGGAAACCGAATTAACGATATTGCCCGGGCGGTCCAGGAGCATGTGGAGCGCCACGGATTCTCTGTCGTCCGCCAATTTGTGGGCCATGGGATCGGCAGGAGTCTGCATGAGGCTCCCGAGATTCCCAATTATGTGCGGAGCAGTGGTTCTGTGAGGCTGATGGCCGGTATGGTTTTGGCAATCGAGCCCATGGTCAATATCGGGACCCATGAGGTCAAGGTTTTGGGCGATGGCTGGACGGTGATAACCAAGGATCGCTCGCCCTCGGCCCACTTCGAGCATTCGGTGGCTGTTACCGAAAACGGTCCCCTGGTGCTCAGCGGCGACGCCGATTTGATCACGATTTAAAGTTTATTTAGCGATTTGCCGGGGCTGGCATAAAAAGTTGTCGGCAAATTTTTTTTTTACGTTATAATAACAAATTTTCCATTCGCGGCCCTTTGTGCCGCCAGGTGAAGACAGCAGCTTATGGCGAAAGAAGAACCGATTACCGTTGAGGGGACCATCATTGAGCCGTTGCCCAACGCAATGTTTCGCGTTGAGTTGGATAACGGCCACCGGGTTCTGGCCCATATCTCCGGCAAGATGCGGATGCATTTTATTAAAATTCTACCCGGTGATCGGGTCACGGTGGAGCTCTCTCCCTACGACCTTACCCGTGGACGGGTGACCTTCCGGTCCAAAAATAAACGTTAGAACTGTCTGTTAACACGAGGTGTCGAAATGAAAGTTCAGGCTTCGGTGAAGAAAATTTGCAGTGATTGCCGCGTCTTTAAGCGCAAAGGCGTGATTCGTGTTTCCTGTAAAAACAAGAAGCACAAACAGCGTCAGGGATAAATTTTGTCATCGGCAATGCTGCCGATGATTGACAGACAGGCTGATGGAGGAGAACCTTGGCACGTTTAGCTGGTGTTGATATTCCCAAAAACAAGCATATGGAAGTAGCCCTGACCTATATTCACGGGATTGGCCGCTCTTCCGCCCGCAGAATTCTCGATCTGGCCAAGATGCCCCATGACCGGAACAGCGATGAAGTGACCGAAAATGAGATCGCCGAGATTCGTAAGATTATTGAAGAGCAATTCGTGGTCGAGGGTGATCGCCGCCGGGAAGTGGGCATGGATATTAAGCGCTTGATGGACCTTGGTTGCTACCGGGGCTTGCGGCATCGCAAGGGGTTGCCCTGCCGCGGCCAGCGTACTCACACCAACGCCCGGACCCGCAAGGGCCCGCGTCGGGCGGCCGTTAAGTCCAAGAAATAAACAGGTACTATTCAGGAGAAGCAATGGCTAAGGCTAAGACCGTACGTCCTCGTAAAAAGGACAAGAAAAACGTCCCCGAGGGGATCTGTTTTATCAAATCCACCTTCAACAATACCATTGTTACCTTTGCCGACCTCCGGGGAAATGTTCTTTCCTGGTGCAGTTCCGGATGTCTCGGCTTTAAGGGCTCGCGGAAGAGTACCCCTTTTGCCGCCCAGAACGCGGTGGAAACGGCGGTCAAGAAAGCCCAGGAGCATGGTTTGCGCAAGGTTGAGGTACGGGTGAACGGTCCCGGTCCGGGCCGCGAGTCGGCCATCCGAGCCCTCCAAGTGGCCGGTCTGGAGGTCAATTTTATTCGTGACATGACCCCGCTGCCTCACAATGGGTGCAAGCCCCCCAAGCGTCGTCGCGTCTAAGCGGGTACTATTAGCAAGACCATCAGCAGTTAAGGAGAATCCAAGTGGCCAGATATACAGGTGCGGTTTGCCGGCAGTGTCGGCGGGAAAAGCTGAAGCTCTTTTTGAAGGGTGACCGCTGTTATTCCGATAAGTGTTCTTTTGAGCGGCGTTCCTATGCCCCCGGCCAGCATGGCCAGGCCCGGATGCGCAAGGTTTCCGATTACGCTTTGCAGTTGCGCGAGAAACAGAAGGTTCGTCGGATCTACGGCATGCTGGAGGGTCAGTTTCACCGTTATTTCGTCGAGGCCGAGCGGATGCGGGGGGTTACCGGTGAGAATTTACTGAGATTGCTGGAGTCTCGTTTCGATAACGTGGTGTATCGCCTGGGTTTCGCCGGCTCCCGTAATCAGGCCCGGCATCTGGTTCGCCACAACCATTTTCTGCTCAACGGGCGCAAGGCAAATATTCCCTCTTTGCAGGTCAAGGTGGGGGACGTGATTACTGTGCGGGAGAAGTCCAAGGAGGTTGAGGTGATCAAGGAGAGCCTGGCGGCCATGGCTCGCCGGGGTGTGCCCTCTTGGCTGGAATTGAATCAGGAGACTTTTGCCGGTACCGTCAAGAATGCTCCGGATCGTCAGGAACTGACCATGCCGATTCAGGAGCAGTTGATTGTCGAGCTTTACTCCAAGTAGCCCGGTCACTGCCGACGGGGCGCCCGCCCCGTTCGGTCGATCCAATCTCAGCCCAGGGAAGATCAGGATACAATGACGAAAGAGAAAAGCGACACCTTTTACCGTAACTGGCACGACTTAATCGCCCCGGAGCGCTTGGAGATCGATCAGGATACCCATTCAGCCACCTTTGCCGAGTTTACTTGCCAGCCTCTCGAGCGTGGTTTTGCCACCACCATCGGCAACTCCTTGCGTCGGATTCTGCTATCCTCGATTCAGGGAGCGGCCATCACCTCGGTCAAGATCGATGGGGTTCTGCATGAGCTTTCCACCATTCCCGGGGTTAAAGAGGATGCCACCGAGATTATCCTCAACCTCAAGGAGGTGCGCCTGCGGCTTAACACCCCCGAAGGTCGTACCGTGCGGATCGAGAAGAGCAAGAAGGGCGCGGTTACCGCCGCGGACATCGTCGGCGATCATACGGTTGAGGTGATGAATCCGGATCAGCATATCTGCACCATTACCGGTGATGGCAAGTTTGTGGCCGAACTGGAGGTGCGCTGGGGCAGGGGTTACGTCCCCGCGGAGAAGAATAAGAGCGAGGAGCAGTTGATCGGGGTGATTCCCATCGATGCCATCTTTACCCCCATCCGCAACGTCAAGGTGATAACCAGTCAGGCTCGGGTCGGTCAGCAGACCGACTACGATAAGCTGACCCTGGAGATCACCACCGATGGTAGTATTCGCCCCGAGGATGCTTTGGCCTATTCAGCCAAGATCCTCAAGGAGCAGATGCGGGTCTTCATCAATTTCGATGAGGAGGCGGTGGTGCCGCTGCCCAGTGACAGCGCCGGCGGTGAAAAGCCCAAGCTCAATGAGAATCTGTACCGCAGTGTTGAGGATCTGGAGCTGTCGGTGCGTTCCGCCAACTGCCTGCGTAACGCTGAGATCCGTCATATCGGTGAGCTGGTCCAGAAGAGCGAGGCGGAGATGCTCAAGACCAAGAACTTTGGTCGCAAGTCCTTGAATGAAATCAAACAGCTTCTCTCCGAAATGGACCTGTGCCTGGGGATGAAGATCGACGGCTGGGTTCCTCCCCCCGTTGAACCGGAAGTGGAAGAGTAGATTAAAGAGAATTAACCTCCTGAGAGGATTGAGTCATGCGACATGGTAAAGCCGGCAATCGACTGTCCCGTACTACCCCCCATCGCCAGGCGATGGTTCGTAACATGGTTACCTCCCTGCTCCAGCACGAGCGGATTGTGACCACCACCGCCAAGGCCAAGGAAGTGCGTAAGGTGGCCGATAAGATGATCACCTTGGCCAAGCGGGGCGATCTTCATGCCCGGCGCCAGGCCCTCTCGGTGGTTCGTGACAAGCGGGTGGTCGCCAAGCTGTTTGACAGCCTGGTAAAAGATTATATGGAGCGTCAGGGTGGTTACACCCGGATTATCCGGACCGGCAATCGTTTGGGCGATGCCGCCAGCATGGCCATTCTCGAACTGGTTAATTACCAGGAGGGAAAAGCTGAGGCCGGTGCAGAGGCGGAAGCTCCGGCGGCGGAATAGGTGTAGGTAGGCTTTAGGCCGCTGAACGCCAGGCTAGACCTGGGCAAGAGAATAAGCAGCAACGAAAAAAAGCCGGCACCAGTTGCCGGCTTTTTTTTCGTTGCTGCTTCGGGAAACTGACATGTCTGCAAGCAACAAAATTGAGTCTGGTGCCGCAACCGATCAGATCGTCATTGTCTGTAATGGCCAGGAACGGTTGATTGAGCCCGGCCAGACGGTGGCCGCTTTTATCGCCGCCATGGACCTCAATCCCGCTATGATGGCGGTCGAGCTGGACGGTCGGGTGCTGGATCGGACGACCTATGATAGTACTTTACTGACCGCCGGTGCGCGGCTTGAATTGATCCGATTTGTGGGAGGCGGTTGATATGTTGGAAATTGCCGGACGCAAATTCCGTTCTCGACTCTTTACCGGCACCGGTAAGTTTGCCTCCGCGACGGTTATGAAGGCGGCGCTGACCGCCTCGGACAGTGAGATGGTCACCGTTGCCTTACGCCGGGTTGATCTCAATGATCCGGCCGACGATATCATGAGCCATCTGGATCGCGACCACTTCTTCTTTCTGCCCAATACCTCGGGGGCCCGTGATGCCGCCGAGGCGGTGCGCCTGGCTCATTTGGCCCGGTCGGTGGGCAATACCAACTGGCTCAAGCTGGAGGTTACCCCCGACCCCCGCACCCTGTTGCCCGATCCGGTGGAAACCCTGAAAGCCACCGAAGAATTGGTTCGGGAAGGGTTTGTGGTGTTGCCCTATATCAATGCCGATCCCATTCTGGCCCTGCGCTTGCAGGATGTTGGCGCGGCGGCGGTGATGCCGCTGGGGTCCCCCATCGGTACCAACCAGGGGTTGCTAACCCGGTTTCAGGTGGCGATCATCATCGAACAGGCCAGGGTGCCGGTGGTGGTGGACGCAGGTCTGGGTGCTCCTTCCCATGCCGTGGAGGCGATGGAGATGGGCGCCGATGCCGTCCTGGTCAATACCGCCATCGCGGTGGCGGGGGACCCGGTCCGCATGGCCCGCGCCTTTGCCGATGCCGTTCGCGCCGGGCGGGAGGCCTACGAATCTGGTCTGGGCCGGCGGGGGACCACCGCCGAAGCCTCCTCTCCCGAGGTGGGCCTTGATTTCCTTCACGGTTGATTAGCCGTGCCAACTCCGGTTGCTGCCATGACCTCTCCCGTTGTTATTTCGCCCTCTAGCGCTGTTCCGCTGTTAAGGCTGCCCGATTTCGCCACCCTGAGCCAGCAGATCAGGGAGTGCGGTCCCAATGAGGTCGTGGCCGCTCTTGGCCGGGAGAGACGCACCGTCTCCGATCTGGCCGCCTTGCTCTCCCCGGCGGCCGAAACTATGCTGCCCGACCTGGCCCGGCAGGCGGCGCTGATTACCCGCCAGCGTTTTGGCCGAGTGATTCAGCTCTACGCCCCGCTCTACCTCTCCAGTTACTGTTTCAATCGCTGCCTTTATTGCGGCTTTTCGGTGGATAATGAAATTCCTCGCCGGGTTCTTTCACTGGCGGAGGCTGAACGAGAAGCCAAAATTTTAAGCCGGCGCGGTTTTGAGCATATCCTGCTGGTTTCCGGCGAGGCCCCCGCCAAACTAGGGGTTGATTATCTGGAGGAACTGGCCCGTCGCCTGCGCGATGATTTTGCCGCCATCTCCATCGAAGTGCAGCCCTTGAAAGAGGAGGAGTACGCCCGCCTTTTTGCCGCCGGGATAACCGCGGTGGCGATCTACCAGGAAACCTACGATCGCCGGACCTACGAAGAGGTGCATCTGGGCGGACCTAAAGCCGACTACGATCGGCGGTTGGAAATTCCTGCCCGGGTGGCCAGGGCTGGAATGCGGGAGGTAGGGCTTGGCGCTCTGCTGGGCCTGGCTGACTGGCGGGCGGAAGGATTGGCCCTGGGGCTGCACTTGGCCTGGTTGCGCAAGCTGGCCTGGCGGACCGGGCTCACCGTTTCCTTCCCCAGGTTGCGTCCGGCCTCGGGTGGCTTCACCCCCCGGGTGATGGTGGGCGAAAAGAACCTCAGTCAGCTCATTTTTGCCCTGCGCCTGTTCGACCCCGATGTGGGCCTGATCCTTTCCACCCGGGAGGAGCAGCGTTATCGTGACGGGATGATCGGGCTGGGCCCCACCCGTTACTCCGCCGGTTCCTGCACCATTCCGGGAGGGTATGGCGACAGTGCCGCCGACGGCGAGCAGTTTGCCATCGACGACCATCGGGATCTGGCGGAGGTGGCGGCGGCGATCAGGGCCAAGGGCCATGATCCGGTGCGCAAAGATTGGGACGCAATATTTCAACAGCGTTGAGCGCTGAGATCCATTATGTTGGCCAGCGCTGAATTTTATAACTAAATCAGGAGGGCAGACAGCATGGCTGACTTGAAGAAAATGTACACCACCATCCTGGGGGACCATTTCCCCATGGAGATGACCATCACCTTCGGCGACCAGAACCTGCGGTTTCGCAAACGCACCTGGAAACTGACCCAGGATGACGGCAGTGTCGATGAGCGGGGGATCCGCTATGGCGAGAATCCAGACCAGGAGGCCGCTCTTTATGAGTTGGTCAACGGCAACCTCACTCTGGGCGATTGCCGTTTTATTGAACCGGGCCACGGGCTGGTCAGCGGGATCAGGGCCGAAGATATGCTCCAGGTGGGCAAACATCCCGGCAAGATCAACCTTACCGATATCGATAACGGCCTCAATATCATCAAGTACCTGATGGACCGCCCCGCGGCGGTGATCCTCAAACACAACAACCCCTGCGGGGTTGCCTATGGGAAGGATCTGGCCGATGCCTTCAATCGGGCCAATCGGGCCGACCGGATCGCCGCTTTCGGCGGGGCTGTGGTCCTGAACCGCCCCTGCGACCAGGCCACCGCCGAACTGCTCAGCGGTAACTACCTGGAGGTGGTTTGCGCCCCCGAGTTTGAAGCCGGCACTCTGGATATCTTGAGTAAACGCAAAAATCTGCGAGTGGTGCGGATCAACCGGATCGATCGTTTGGCCGAGTTTGAGAAATTCCGGTTTGTCGATTTCAAGAGCCTGATCGATGGCGGCCTGATCGTTCAGCAGTCGGCGGTCAACTCCATCCGCAGCGCCGCCGATCTCAAGCCGGCGGTGGCCACTTACAAGGGCCAGGAGTACAAGGTGGAGCGTGAGCCCACGGTCCAGGAGATCGATGATATGATCTTCGGCTGGGCGGTGGAGCATGGAGTTACCTCCAACTCGGTGATCTACGTGAAAAATGGCTGCACCACCGGGATCGGGACCGGCGAGCAGGATCGGGTAGGGGTGGCCGAGATCGCCGTGCACAAGGCCTACATCAAGTATGCCGATATCCTCTGCTTTGACACCCATGGCATTCCCTATGCCGATCTGGTTTTGGAGATCGAGCAGGGCAAGCGTGACCGGGCCGACAAGGAGGCCATCGACGCCAAAACCCAGGTTGACAAGGCCGGCTTGCCCGGTTCGGTGATGATTTCCGATGCCTTTTTCCCTTTCCGGGACGGGGCCGATGTCGGCATTCGGCAGGGGGTGAGCGCCATCCTCCAGGCCGGAGGTTCGGCCCGGGACTTTGAGACCATTGTTGCCTGCAACGAGGCCAAGCCCCAGGTGGCGATGAAATTTACCGGTCAGCGCTCGTTCAAACATTAAACATCCTTGGGGAGGTGGCGTCGATGGTAACGCCCATGCCCCCACCGCCCCTGGCGGATTTAACGCAAAACCCGGGTCAGCGGGCCTGTTGAGGGCCCAAAACCCGGCCCCGGGCGGACTGTTCCCCCTTTGAGCAGCCTTTTGTCACCGGTTGGGTGGAAACCCCGACCGGCGACTTACTCCAAGTTAGCGCCCATCTCTCCTGGCGAGACTGGTTGGGTACCCTGCTGGTGCGCTGCGGGCAAGGGTAGTTTCGGCAGCGCCGAGCTGGTTCGGCGCATTCATGAGAGCGGCCTGGAGCAGCATGTCGGCCAGCGCCGACTGATTGTACCGCAACTGGGAGCTCCGGTCTGGCCCTGCAATTCACCGGGGCCATTCAGGTGGAGATCGTGGTAGGGTGCGCCCAGGCCATCTTGGGCGCGGCCCAGGGCAAGGGGGCGGAAAGTTGCTGCTAGCTCAGCCGTTGCAGGCCCATGCGGCCCAGACGGATCAAGAGCAGCAGCGCCGGGGCGGCGTGCATAATCAGATCAAAAATATCCAGTGGCCGCTCTAACTCACCATGGGCGAGCATCCGTAGTTTTTCCACCAGGTGTGGTTCGGGATAGAAGGGCGCCAACCCCACCAGCAGGGCGGCGATGACCAGCAAAGCGAGGGGGATGCCGTCGAGCCAGGCAAACATCTGTCGTCTCCGGTAGCTGAAATTATAATCGGGAAGAGGGTTAAGAAACAGGATCTTTACCCCTGGGGATTTATCTCTTGAGCCAAACTTGCCGCCGCGGCGATCATGGTTTTAATATCACCGGTGATGGCGGCAAGGTAGCTCGTTTCGCCAAAGGCCACCGCTTTGGCCGCAATGGCGATAAGGTGTTTGGCGTCGGCAATCTTGCGGCCGGTTGCCTGCATGGCGGCGGTACAGCCCTTTAAGGTTTGCAGCTCCTCTTCAAGCAGCCGGGCCTTGAGCACGACCGACTTGCCGTTGAGGTCGCTGGAGGTGTTGAACAGCGTCCATTGCTTGGACTCCAGTTCGGCGCGTTGGGCCGGGGTCAGGGAATCCCAGTGGGCGTAACGGTAATCGCCGATAACCGCCGCCAAGTCATGGAACGATTTTGACAGCTCAAACAGCTCTTGTGCCGCAAGCTTTGTAGCCATGGGTTGTCACCCATTGGTTTGAGAATGCCGCCTGCACCTCTTTGAGCACCGGCTTGGTGTTTTCAATAAAGGCCCGCACAGAGGCGTAGACCTCTTGGCCGCTGATCTGTTCCGCCTCCCGGGTCAGCTTATGGTGGGTGTGACCGATTGCCCGCAGGCTGCCGGCCAGCGACGCGGTTGTCGCCAACCTTGCCTGTAGTTCGTTGTACTGCCGCCATTGCGTTTGGGCGTGGCCCTCCCGCGCGAGGGGATTCGAATCTCTGGCCACCCGCTCAACCCTCCGGTAGCCTTCTGTCCAGGCGGTTAATTCCAAGTTGATTGCCCGCCGGTAATGGCTTTCGAGCAGATCGGCCAAACCCTCCGCGACCACGCCAACTGCTTGATCCCCACCCCGCAGAAATCTCACCATCTGTTTTTGCCGATAGGCGCTGGTGGCGGTATTGGCGATCAGGAGGGAAAGCTGTCCGATAGCGTCGACCTGCCGCTCTTTCATGCCTTCCAGTTTTTTCACCTCATCGGTCAACTGGTTTAACTCGGCACCGTAGTCCGCAAGTTGGTCGGCGGCCAAGGCTCCCAGGGTGGCCGTGTAGGCATCGAGGACCGAGGCGATTTGCAAAATCGCCCGGGATGCCCCCAGTTCCGTTTCGCACTTGCTGTGCATGGCCAGGGGCTTGTAGCTGTTGGCCCGCAGGCAGGAGTGGTAGAAATCCTCGGCCACCGGTTTGGTGCTGGCGATGGTCGCGCGCGAGTGGGCGGCGTAATCCTCTACCACCGGCAGGGAAACACATCCCGCGGGCAGCAGCGCCAGGGCGCCGACAATCAGCAGACCATACCCATTGTTGTCCATGATGTCACCTTTGCTGTGTAGAGTGGTCGGGGCCGACCGTTTTGATCATTTCCTGAATCCGTGACAATTGATCAGCAAAATATGGCCCAAAACAAGCTAAAACATTGAATTACCGCTTAAATATTGTTATATTTCGCCTGTTCCCAAAACACACTTGGCAGGTATATGCAACGATTCATCCTTGAGCAATCAGGCGATTTCTACTCATCCCACTCCGGCTTGGCCTTGGTGGGGTTGTGCATGAACAGATACACCAACTTGGCCAAAATGGTGGGCCGGGAGGTCGGGGTGCTGGCATCGGGCACCTCGCACCCTGATCTGTTACGCAGCTACATCGGGCTGCTGAGTATC
>DSDS01000012.1 GCA_011048585.1 Desulfurivibrio alkaliphilus
AATCGGGGTAATCCACCAACCGTTGGTCCGCCAGCAGTTGGGCCACCTGATAGAGGTTGGCCCCCTCGGGAATGGTGACCTGACGGCGCACGGTGCGCCCGGAGGCCAGCAGGGCCAGAATATCCCAGGGAGAAGCTCCGGCGCTGACCGCGTATTCACCGGCCTTCAGCTGCTGGCGCTGGCCGGTGAACAGGGCCAGCCAGCGAAAGCGCCGATCCGGACGTAAAACCCCGGCCTCGCTCAGGTGGCGTTGGATGGCCGGCAAGGAGGAGCCGGGGGGAATATAGACCAGGGTCTCTTCCCGGGCCGGGCCGGTCCCGAAGGCGTAAAACCCCAGCGAGATGGCCAGGACCGCCGCCAGCAGCAGCGGCAGCGGGAGCACCAGCCGCCATAACCAGCCGCCACTCCCGCCCGGATCCGTCCACCGCCCGTCAAATTCCATGCCGATCCCCCGCTACCTTTCCGCCGGTTAGCGAAAGATAATCTTCAGGATATCATCCATGCTGCGCACCGGCACAAATGCGATCTTGCTCCGCAGGTCCTTGGGAATCTCCTCCAGATCCTTCTTGTTGTGCTCGGGGATGATCACCGTGGTGATCCCGGCCCGCAGGGCGGCCAGGGCCTTCTCCTTCAGACCGCCGATGGGCAGAACCCGCCCCCGCAGGGTGATCTCGCCGGTCATCGCCACATCGGAGCGCACCACCTTCTTGTGCAGGGCGGAATAGAGGGCGGTGGCCATGGTCACCCCCGCCGAGGGGCCATCCTTGGGAATGGCCCCGGCCGGCACATGGACGTGGATATCGACCCCGTCGAAATAGTTCTCCTTGAGCTTCAGATCCTTGAGCCGGGAGCGGCAGAAACTCAGCGCGGCCTGGGCCGACTCCTTCATCACCTCGCCCAGCTGACCGGTCAGGGTCAGATTGCCCCGCCCCTTCATGATCGACACCTCGACATAGAGGATCTCGCCCCCCACCTCGGTCCAGGCCAGACCGGTGGCCATGCCGGGCTGATCGATCTGCTCGTTCTCCGCCTCGGGCAGATGCTTGGGCGGCCCCAGATATTTCTCCATGGTGCGGCTGGTGATCTTGTAGGGGCCCTTGCCCCCCTCGGCCACCTTGCGGGCCACCTTGCGGCAGAGCGCCCCGATCTCCCGCTCCAGATTCCGCAGCCCCGCCTCGCGGGTGTAATGGGTAATCAACCGGACAATGGCCTCATCGTCAAAATGGATCTGCCCGGATTTAAGCCCATTTTCCTTGATCTGGCGCGGCACCAGGTAGCGTTTGGCGATCTCAACCTTCTCCTCCTGGGTGTAGCCGGCCAGGCGGATCACCTCCATCCGGTCCAGCAGGGGCGCCGGAATGGTATCGGTGAGGTTGGCGGTGGTGATGAACATCACGTTGGAAAGATCACAGGGCAGATTGAGATAGTGGTCGGAAAACGCCGTGTTCTGGGCCGGATCCAAAACCTCCAACAGGGCCGAAGAGGGATCCCCCCGGTAATCACTGCCCACCTTGTCGATCTCATCCATCATGAACACCGGGTTGTTGGCCCCCACGGTCTTGAGCCCCTGGATGATCCGGCCGGGCATCGCCCCGATATAGGTGCGCCGATGCCCCCGGATCTCCGCCTCATCCCGCATCCCCCCCAGGGAGATGCGATGAAACTTGCGGCCCAGGGCCCGGGCGATGGATTGCCCCAACGAGGTCTTGCCCACTCCCGGCGGGCCGACGAAACAGAGGATCGGCCCCTTGCTGGTTTTGTTGAGCTTGCGCACCGCCAGATATTCCAGGATCCGCTCCTTGACCTTCTCCAGCCCGTAATGGTCGGCATCCAGCACTTCACGGGCCACTTTCAGGTCGAGCCGGTCCTTGCTGGCCTTACGCCAGGGCACATCCAGCAGCCAGTCCAGGTAGGTGCGGATAGTCGCGGCTTCCGAGGCATCGGGGTGCATCATCTCCAGCCGCTTGAGCTGCTTGAGCCCCTCCTTCTTGACCTCCGGCGGCATCCGGGTCTTGTTGAATTTCTCCCGCAGCTCGTCCAGCTCCTGAGAGCGCTCGTCGATATCTCCCAGCTCCTTCTTCAGCGCCTGCAACTGTTCACGAAGATAGTACTCCCGCTGACTGCGGCCCATCTCCTCCTTGGCCTCGGACTGAATCCGGGCCTGGACGGTGGAAACCTCCATCTCCTTCTGCAGAAAATCGGCCACCTTGCGCAGGCGGGCCAAGGGATCGAGAATCTCCAGCACCGACTGCGACTCCGCCACCTTGAGCTGAAGATTGGAAACCACCAGATCGGCCAGCCGGCCCGGCTCTTCGACGTTGTTGAGGATCACCATCAGGTCCGAAGACATGATCCCCTTTAACGCCAGGATCTTTTCGGTCTGCTCGCGCACATTGCGCATCAGGGCCTCGGTTTCCACGTCGATCTCCGGGATCTCCTGATCATGGAGTACTTCGACATCGGCCAGCAGAAACGGGGTTTCCTGGGCGAATGCAATGATCCGGGCCTTGTTGACCGCCTGAACCAGCACCTTGAGCCGGCCATCGGGCAGCTTCAGGGTCCGCATCACCATGCAGACCATCCCCACCCGGTAGATATCCTTGGTCTCCGGCTCGTCGACGGCGGCGTCCTTCTGGGCGACCAGCATGATCAGCTTGTCCCGGCTCATCGCCTCGTTGACCGCCCCCACCGAGGAGGGGCGCCCAACAAAGAGCGGCAGGATCATGTAGTTGAACACCACCACATCCCGAACCGCCATCACCGGCAACTGCGAGGGGATATCCCGCTCGTTGATCTCTTCGATCTCGTCGGTTTCAGGATTCAAATTATCGTCTATATTCACCAGGTTCCTCCTTGGAGATAAAAAACGGGGGCCCGTTTTCGCCCCCTGCAGCTGCGGACTCTAAGCACTGTCCGGCGGCAAGTCAAGCTCTCAACTCACGGCCGCCACGGGCAGAGCCGCAAGCCAATCGGCCACCGCCTCCCGCAACAGGGCGCGGAAAACCTCCCCGCCGCCGAGGCCGCCGCGCCCGAAGGTATAATTTATCTCCAGAAAAAGGGGCTCGTCGGCGCCGGGGGGAAAGATCAGGTCGAAACCGGCCAGATTGATCCCGCTTTGCCGGCAGAAGCGGCGCACCAGCTCCCGGCCGCGGGCCTGCAGGTCCGGATCGGCCTCCCGCTCCACCACCCCGTTCCGGGCCAGGTTATGATGGAAGGAACCGGGGTTGACCCGCCAGTAGCTGAATATTTTTTCACCAATCACCGTCACCCGCAGATCGCGGTCGGCCCCGGGGATATACTCCTGGACCACAAAACCCCGTCCCCCTCCCTGCCACTCCCGCTCCTCCAACCGGGTCATGGCGGCACGCAGCTCCCCGGCATCGCGAATCAACCAGGTCCAACGCCCCTCCCCCCCATGGCGGGCCTTGACCACCAGGGGGAAAGGGGGTAGCTCCACCTTGAGCCCCATCTCGGGGTGTTCGCCCACCATGGTCTCCACCCGGGGAAAGATCCAGGTGGCGGGGTGAGGGGCGCCCAACTCCCAGAACAGGAGAGTGTCGCCAATCTTGCCCTCTCCCTTAAACCGGCTGTCGTAATTGGGGAAAACCGCCGGGGCGCAACGACGGCAGAGCAGATAGAGTTCCCGCTCCACGGTCTGGGGCAGAATCACCCCTTTGGCCCGTTCAAGCAGCTCGGGCAGCCGCCGGTCCCAAACCGCCCGGTCCCAGAGAAAAAGATCACCGTCAAATTCGGGGTGAAAGGAGATCACCATTTGCTCTTCAAGCATGAAAAACCCGCTATTTACTTGCAAAAAAAAGAGGGCCGCGCCATATATAGCCCTGAAATTTACGTTTACCGCACCAGGAGGAAACAATGCCACCAAAAAATCTGGGTCCTGCCACCTTCTTCACCCCGGCCGAAAACTCCTGGCCGGAACTGTTCCCCCCCGAACTGCCGGTCTGGGAGGGACTGCGTCGACTCAAGGAGTACCTGGAGGGCCAGAGCTACACCACCCTGCCGGAGAGTTTCAACTCCGCCGCCGGGCCGCTGGCCGAAACCCTGGTCTACCACCGCGAGGGGGAGAGCGGCGACTGCCGCTTGCTGGCCGGCTCGGAGTGCGAAATCAACTACCTCTCCCCCACCAAGGGGCAACTGGAAGTGCGCCACCGGGGGCAACGGCTGGAGGGAGCAGGCGTTTTGATGGCCGGAACGGTGCTGATGGGCAGACAAATTCAACTGGGCCGGGGGGTGCTGGTGGAGTCCGGTGCCTTTCTGAAGGGGCCGCTGATGATCGGCGACCAGAGTGAAATTCGCCAGGGGGCCTACCTCAGGGGCCATTGCCTGATCGGCAGCCGCTGCGTGGTGGGCCATGTCACCGAAGTGAAAAACTCCATCTTCATGAATGACGCCAAGGCCGGTCACTTCGCCTACATCGGCGACAGCATTCTAGGACCGGAAAGCAATCTGGGAGCGGGGACCAAGCTGGCCAACCTCCGCTTTCTGGGGGGCAGCGTCCAGATCCGTCACGAGAGCGGCAGCATCGACAGTGGCCTGAAAAAATTGGGCGCCATTCTGGGAAGCGGCTGCCAGACCGGCTGCAACTCGGTGACCAACCCCGGCACCCTGCTGGGCAAGGGCTGCTTCCTGTTACCCAACACCACCGCCCCGGCCGGCTACCACTCGGCCAATACCGTTATCCGGCCCTAAATCCTGGCCGAGAATCCCGGTTCAAGTTATCATCCGCTATCCGGCTCAAACCCGGTAGTAGTGGTGCAAAGCGTAAAGAAACTCGAAAGAGAGGGCGATAACCAGAAAAATTTTAGCTCGCCCGGGCCAGGCCGGGGTGGCTCCGGACACCTTACGCATTATCAGCACCACCAGATAGGCGGTGGCGATCGCCACCGGCAGCGACCGGACCAGGTGACTGCCGGTGGCGATCAGGGTTTCCAGGGGCTGGCCCGGATAGTAACGACAGGCGGCCAGCAGGTAGATCAGGGCCAGGATGGCCGGTCCAATGATTTGTCGCATTTGCCGAAGATGGAGTTTAAGATCAACGTTTCAAGCAGCCAGCCGGCTGTTCACAACCCCGGCTGTTCACAACCATAGAAGGTTAGCATATGCCCCCCATTTCCGCTCTCTATTTTCCCGATCTGCTGCCGCCGCCGGCGGCAGCCATCCTTACGGAACTGTTTGTCCCTCTGCGTTGCTACCGGATTGCCGCCGCTGGCCGGAAACCGCCCGCCCAGGATCGGTCCTCGCCCACGCCCTGGGCAGAGCTGGAGGCGAACGGTCGGCTGGAGTTTGTCCAGCCCCTGGCCGCCGACCAGCTCGATCTGGGCCGCCTGCATCAATTGCTCGGGGAACTGGAGGGGCGCTCCGGCCAGGATGCCGCCCTTTTTGTCCAGGGAATCCTGGCGCAACTCAGCGCCGGGGGCCAGGAAACGGCCAGTGAGCTGGTACCTCCCCTGCTGGGCTGGCACGAAGACCGGGCGGCCAGGGAGGAGGAAGAAACCCTCTGGCGGGCCCTGCTGCTGCTCAAGCTGGCGGAACTCCAGGAACGGAGGGAGCAGGAGTTGACCATGGAGCTGCAGGAGCTCGAAGCGCGGCGCGCCGCCCTCTTCCGACAACTACAGGGCGACGAAGAGAAAAGGGTCTCCTCCGCCAGGGCGATGACCAGCCCGGCAGTTTCCCCCAACCGTAATTCGGCCCGGTTGCTCCGGGCTTGGGGCCAGCTCTTTCTCCGGGATCAGGGGGGGACGGAACTGCTGGTCAGCGCCGATCCCGAGGCGGTGGCCCTGCTGCTGGAGGGCTACGGTTCCGCCGCGGGCCAGGAGCCCCTGCCGCTGGGAGATCTGCCCTTGCCGGCCGGGGGCGGGGCCCGCCTTACCCCTGAAAACCGCGACCAACTGGCCCTGGCCTTGGCCCGGACCGCCGTCGACGGCGAGAGCCGGGTCATGACCACAGCCCTCGCCACCTGCCGCCAAAGCCTGCATCTGGAGGGGGGGGAGGAGAAAAACCAACCCGGCGCCAGGGTCGAATTCTTCCTCTTGCCCGAAATTTCGCTGCGCAACCTACTGGCCGGGCTCTATCGGCATCCGCCCAGAGGCGGTCACCGGGAGGAGGCCGGCCCCGGAGCAAAGCGCCACGGCCTGATCGCCCTGCTGCGCCGGTAACTAAAGTATCACCGGTAGGGATTGATGCTCAACACCGGGCAACGGGCGGTTTTAACCACCTTTTCCGCCACACTGCCGAAAAGGACCCGCTCCAACCCCTTGTAGCCATGGGTGCCCATGACAATAAGATCGATCCCGGTGCGGGCCGCGTGTTCGACAATGGTTTCGGCCACATCACCAGTTAGCACCTGGGTCTGAACCGCGGTGTCGGCCGGGAGAGCCTCCTTGATGAAGCTGTTCATCTTATCCTCGGCACTGCGCACCATCTCCTCTTCAAACTGGGCGATGGGCACATGGGAAACAAAAAAGCCGGAGTACTCGTCGAAGCTCTGGACCACGAACACCACCGACAGCTCGGCACCGAACACCCCGGCCAGTTCGGTCGCCGTACGAAGAACCTTGCGCGAATTATCGGAAAAATCAACCGGTACCAAAATTTTTTTGAACTCACTCATCACCAAACCTCCCAAATTTTAGGGTATCACGCCTGCCCATGACCAAGACCGAGCAAACAGACAACCCAGCCCAGCCTTCCGACAACAGGCTAGCAGCGGCCGCCAACCATTGTCAAGCGGTAAGCACTCTGGCGGCCCGCATGGAGGAGATCTTCGCCAGCGGCGGCCTGCTGGCCCACCACCTCCCCCATTATGAGACCCGGAGCGGACAGCTCGCCATGGCCCAGGCGGTGGCCCGCACCCTGGACCCGGAGGAGGGGCGGGCCGGCGACGCTCCGCTGGAAGAGGGGGAACATCTGCTGCTGGTGGAAGCGGGCACCGGCACCGGCAAGACCCTGGCCTATCTGGTCCCTGCCGTTCTCTCCGGCCGCCGGGTGGTGGTTTCCACCAACACCATCAATCTGCAGGAGCAGATCCTGGCCAAGGAGATCCCCTTTATCCGCCGCTACCTGGCCCCCTGGCTCAAGGCGCTCTGCGTCAAGGGGCGCCAGAACTACCTCTGCCTGCAGCGCTGGCATCAACTGCTGGCCGGCCACCGGCAGGGACAGCTTTTTGCCGGCTCCGGCCCCAGTTTGCCCGTCGATGACCGGGAGCTGACCCTGGTCAGCCGGTGGTTGACGGAAACCGAACAGGGTGACCGGGCCGAGTTGCGGCTGCTGGCCGACGATTCCCAGCTCTGGCAGGCGATCAATGCCGCCACCGGCCACTGCCCCGGCTCCTCCTGCCCCCACGCCACCGAATGCTTTATCACCCGTCTGCGCCAACGGGCGGCCCGGGCTCATCTGTTGATCGTCAATCACCACCTCTTTTTTTCCGACCTGGCGGTGCGCCGTTTCGGCCATGCCGAGGTTCTGCCCCGTTACGAGGCGGTGATCTTCGACGAGGCCCACCATCTGGAGAATATCGCCACCCGCCATTTCGGTCTGGGAATCAGCCATTACCAGATCATCGACCTGGTCCGCGACCTGGAGAGCATGGCCGAGGAGCGGTTGCGCGGACAGGAGCGCGGCCGCCTGCTCCAGAACGCCCGGGCCCTGGCCGTGGAAGCGGATCTGCTCAAGGACTTTTTCCCCCCCGAACGGGGCCGTTTTCCGCTGCTGCCCCTATTGCGCGACCGCCCCGAGTGGCCCCACACCCGCCAAGGCCTGGAAAACGGCTTCCTGGCCCTGGGCCGCCAACTGGAGGAGTTGGGCCGCTCGGAGGAGGTCTGGGCGCCGCTGCTGCGCCGCGGCCAGGAGCTGGCCGACACCTTCAGGGCCATCGTCGAACCAACCGCCGGCGACGGGGCGGCCGGCGACGCCATCCATTGGTATGAGCGCCGGGAAAAAACGGTGCAGTTGGCCGCCTCCCCCATCGACATCGCGCCCCAGCTGCAGCAGAACCTCTATCAGCAGGTCAAGGCGGCGGTTTTCACCTCCGCCACCCTGCGCACCGGCAGCGATTTCCGCTACGTCAAAAGCCGGTTGGGCTTGCCGGAATCATGCCCGGCCCTGGCCCTGGACACCCCCTTCAACTACCCCCAGCATACCCTGCTCTACGTGCCCGGGCCCGATTTCCCCCTGCCCGGCTCTCGGGACTATCCCGCCCACTCCCTGCGGGTGATCCGGGAGCTTATCCGCCACTCCCGAGGCCGGGCCCTGCTCCTTTTTACCAGTGTCGAAGCGATGCGTCGGACCGCCGCCACCCTGACCGGTAGCGTCTCCTACCCCGTCCTGGTCCAGGGAGACGCCCCCCGCTCGGTCCTGCTGGAGCAGTTTCGCCACCGAACCCGCTCAATTTTGCTGGCGGTGGCCAGCTTCTGGGAGGGGGTCGATGTGCCCGGCGAATCGTTGAGCTGTGTAATCATCGACAAACTTCCCTTTGAGGTTCCCAGTGATCCTGTTATCATGGCCCGGATCGACAAGATCCAGGCCGAGGGCGGCAATCCCTTTTTCGATTTTCAGGTCCCCCGGGCGGTGTTGATGCTCCGTCAGGGGGTGGGCCGTTTGATGCGTTCCGCCAGTGACCGGGGGGTGCTGGCCATCCTCGATGTCCGGCTGTTCAGTAAGGGTTATGGCAAGATCTTCCGCCGCAGCCTGCCGCCAAGCCCGATCAGCCGGGAACTGGACCAGGTGGAGGAGTTTTTCAATCAGGAGAGTAACCGGTGAAGCCCGCAGAACTGAAAAAACGACTGGCCGGCGAGGCAACCCGCCTTGACCGAGTGATGCGGGACGATCTCGGAACCGCCATCAAGACCGGCTCCACCCTGGCGGCGGTGCTGGACCACGCCCTCTTTGCCGGGGGCAAACGGATTCGCCCCCTGCTTACCATCCTGGCCGCCCAACTGACCGGCGGTGTCGATAACCCCGGATCTCTGCCCCAGGCCGAGCTGGATCGGCTGGCAATCGCTTTCGAGTACCTCCATGCCGCCAGCCTGCTCCATGACGATGTGATCGATCATGCCCGTCTGCGCCGGGGCCGGGAAACGGTCAACACGCGCTGGGCCAACGAACATGCCATCCTGGCCGGGGATTTTCTCCATGCCCGGGCCATGCTGCTGGCCGGCACCATCGGGGGCGTCCACTGCCTGGAGCTGATCGGCGCTGCCACCCAGGCCATGGTGGAATCGGAATTTATCCAGATGGAGGCGGCGGCCAGCGCCGATGACCGGGAAGAGACCTACTTTAAGGTTCTGGCCGGCAAAACCGCCGCCCTGATCGCCGCCGCCTGTGAGTGCGGAGTGGTGGCCGCCGGCGGTACAGCGGCCCAACGCCAGGCCCTGCGCACCTACGGGGCCAACCTGGGACTGGCCTTCCAGATCATCGACGACCTCCTCGATTACCAGGGAGAACCGGCCGCCACCGGCAAGGCGGTGGGCAATGATCTCCAGGAGGGTAAAATGACCCTGCCGCTGATCTACGCCCTGGAGCGGGCCGCCCCGGCCCAGCGGGACTGGCTGCGGGAAATTCTGACCATCGACCCCGATGAACGGTTGAGCCATTTTGCTTCGGTCAGCCTGAAACTGGCGGAGAGCGGCGCCTTTGCCGCTTGCCTCGACCGGGCTGCGGATCTGATAAAGAGCGGATTTGACGGTCTGGCCGGCTGCCTGGCGCCGACCGTCCCCGCCCAAAAGGCCGAAGAGGCCCTGGCCCTGCTTGGCGCTCTGGGCCGATATGTTCTGACCCGGAAGAGATAGATGGCGACCGGGACCAGAAAAAGCCC
>DSDS01000168.1 GCA_011048585.1 Desulfurivibrio alkaliphilus
GTTCCCCCGGCCGGAAGGATTGGGTTGCTGGCGCAACCCGGAGGATGATATCCCAACCGTCGCCCCCTCCTGCCGGAGTTTGTCCCGGCCGATAGCCCCCGGCTGGCGGGTGGGGAGCTTTTCCCAGCTGGTGGCCGCCAAACACTCCGGCGCATCCGATTTCAGCGCCGGGCGCGATTACGACGACGGTGGCGGCCCCGATCTCACCAGCCCTTCCGCCGGGCCAAAAGGAGCGCCGGCTGCTCCGTCCCCTCTCTTCGCCGCCCGGGTTCCCCTGGCCGATTTTCCGGCCGGCCTGGCCGCTGGCAACCTGATTCACCGCATCTTTGAGCTGATCTCCTTTACCGACACCAGCGGTCACCAGGAGATCATCTCCAGACAAACGGCCGCCTTCGGCCTCGGAGATCGGGGCAACCAGGTCGCGGCCCTGGGGCAGGCGGTGGCCGCGGTGCTGCAAACCCCGCTGACCGGCGAACATCCTTTCTGCCTGGCGGAGATTGGCGACGACCAGCGACTCAACGAACTGCCCTTTATCTTTCCCACCGGCCGGCAAGGCGAAGCCCTGGGACCCGCCCGACTGGCCACGGCCTTTGCCGACCATCACGACCGCTTACCGCCGGGCTATCCCGTTCTGCTGCGAACTCTGCAGTTCGCCGACCTGGCGGGCTTTCTCAAGGGATTTATCGATCTGGTTTTCCAGTGGCGCCAACGCTGGTATATCATCGACTACAAGAGCAACCTGCTGGGATCATCCTACGCCGACTACAACTGCAAGCGGCTGGAAGAGCCCATGGCCCGCCACCACTATATTCTCCAGTACCACATCTATACCGTGGCCCTGCACCGCTACCTGACGGCCCGGCTGCCGGACTACGATTACCGGCGCCATTTCGGGGGGGTCTTCTACCTTTTCCTCAGGGGAATGCACCCGGAGCTGGGGCCGGCCGCCGGAGTTTTTGCCCATCGCCCCCCGGCGGCCCTGATCGAAACGCTGTCACGGGATATCTTCGGGTAAACGGCCAGATTGAGGCAAAGCGGTTGACCTTGATATACCATTGGCGGTAAAACCTGCGGATGATCCCCGGATAGTGGGGCGACAACCATGACAAACAAGACAAGGAGTTTAAAGTAATGAGCGGTTTTGCTGACCTTTTTGAACAAAGCGGCGTGGCTGACCAGAAACTTCAGCCCGGCCAGAAGATCAAGGCCAGGGTGGTGGGAATCGCCCGGGAGTGGATCTTTATCGATCTCGGCGGCAAGAGCGAAGGGTCGGTGGCCAAGGCCGAATTCCTTGATCCCGCCGGCAACTGCACCGTGGCGGTGGGGGATGAGGTGGAGGTCTATTTCCTGGCCGACAATAAACAGGAAAAACTCTTCACCACCAGGGTGGGCGGCAGTGCGGTGCAGGCCCACCTGGAGGAGGCTTTCCACGGCCGGATCCCGATTGAGGGCACGGTGGAGGCGGAAACCAAGGGCGGCTTCCTGGTAAAGATCGGGGGGGCCTCCGCCCGGGCCTTCTGTCCTTACTCTCAGATGGGGCTGCGCCGGGTGGAAAACCCGGAGAGCCTGTTGGGCCAAAACTTCTCTTTTCTGATCATGGAGTTGCGCGAGGGAGGAAAAAACGTCCTGCTCTCTCGCCGCCAGTTGCTGGAGCAGGAGCGGGCGGCGCGCAAGGAGGAATTACGGGCCAAACTTAAGGTCGGGGACCGGGTGACCGGTACCGTCACCTCGGTTCGTGACTTCGGGGCATTTGTCGATATCGGCGGTATCGAGGGGTTGATCCCAGCCTCGGAGATCGGTTGGAGTCGAGTGGAGGATCTGCACAGCCATCTGGAGGTGGAGCGCCAGGTGGAAGTGGTGATCAAAAGCCTGGATTTCGAGGCCGATCGCTACTCCTTCAGCCTCAAGGAGACCCTGCCCGATCCCTGGGAGCAGACCCCGACCCTTTTCCCGGAGGGTTCCACCCACCGGGGACGGGTCGCCCGGCTCACCGATTTCGGAGCCTTTGTCAACCTGGCGCCGGGGATTGACGGCCTGATCCATATCTCCAAACTGGGGGCCGGCCGGCGGATCAACCATCCCCGGGAGGTGGCCCGGGTCGGCGATGAACTGGAGGTTCAGGTCGAGGCCCTGGATCCGGCAAACCACCGGATATCCCTGGCCCTTACCCCTCCCGCCGGCGGCGGGGAAGGGGAGGGGGGAGCGGCAAAAACCGCCGAGCGCATCGAGCGCATCAAGGGTGGCGGCAAAAAACCGATGGCCGACGACGACCACCGGCGGGACTTCCAGAAGTATGCCGGCAAGAAAGGCAGCGGCTCCATGGGGACTCTGGGTGATCTGCTCAAATCCAAACTGGCGGGCAAGTCGTAGAGTGGGGCCAGGCCGGGGCACCACCTTCACCATCTATCTGCCCGCCGCTCTATCCGCCGCCCGATAAACCTGGAGTAACCGTGATGAACAGCGCAATGGACCATCTGCTGAGCTGCTGGGTGCGGGAGGGGATACTGGGGGAGTTTGACCGCCACTGGCTTGAGCTGCTGGCCCGGCTGGACCCCCAGGCTTCCCCGGCGGTATTGCTGGCAGGAGCCCTGGCCCGGGCGGCCATCGACCAGGGGCATCTCTGCCTGGAACTGGAACGGTTGGTCACCCGGGACCTGCCCAAGCCGGAGAAAGCCGACCCCTTCACTTTCCCGGCCGTACAAGAGCTGCGGGCTGAATTGTGCCGTTCACCCCTGGTGGCCTGCCCCGACCAGCGGCAACAAGCGGCTGACTTAAACTCCATTACCCCCCTGGTCCTGGAAGAAAACCGCCTCTATCTGCGGCGCTACCAGCAGTATGAAGCCGGGTTGGCGGCCGCCATCCGCAAACGGGCCGCCACCAAAGGGCTCGAAGTTGAGCCCAAACAACTGGCAACCAGCCTTAACGCTTTGGCCGCTGCCGCCGTCCTCACCCTGGCCCCCGACCAGCAAAGGGCGATCACCGCCGCCCTGGTCCACCGGTTGTCGGTGATCTCCGGCGGCCCGGGCACCGGCAAGACCACGATCATCTTTTTTATCCTGGCCATGGGCAGGCTGCTGGCGGCCGAACAGGGACAGCCACCCCCACGGACCCTGCTGCTGGCCCCCACCGGCAAGGCCGCGGCTCGTCTGGGCGAAGCGGTGGGGGAAAAGATAGCGCGGCTGCAAACCACCATCCCCGCCGATTCACCCTGGGCCCGGATCATAGCCGACCTGCCCCAGGGGGCGATGACCATTCATCGTGCCCTGGGCTACCAGACGGAAACCCCGACCATTTTCCGCCATCGGGCCGACAATCCCCTGGCTGTCGATCTGGTGGTGGTGGATGAGGCCTCCATGGTAGATGTCGCCCTGATGAGTAAACTCTTTGCCGCGGTACCGGCCGGGGCCCGGCTGATCCTGCTGGGCGACAAGGATCAGCTGGCTTCGGTGGAGGCCGGCTCCATCCTGGGAGATATCTGCACCGCCACCGCCGATGGAAAAGGGAACGGGGAGCTGGCTGACTGCGTCATCACCCTTAAGCGGGGTTTCCGTTTCGATTCCCGGCGGGGGATCGGCGCCCTGACCGGGGCGATCAATGCCGGCGACAGCGCCGCGGCCTTGCGGATTTTAGATCATGATCCGGCCGGGGAGGTGGCCAGAGCCGAGCCGGTCAGCCTCGAACAGGATCGGGAGTTTCAGGACCTGCTGGTAACCGGCTTTGGTCCCTGCCTGAGGGCAACCAGCCCCGATGAGGCCCTGGCCCGGCTCAACGATTTTCGTCTGCTTTGCCCCCATCGCCGGGGTGAGGCCGGGGTGGAGGGCCTCAATTTTTTCTGCCGCCGTCTGCTGGCCGCTACCGGTCTCTTGCAACCAACCGGGGAGTGGTATCGGGGCCGGCCGATCATGATCACCGCCAACGACTACGGCCTGAATCTGTTCAACGGCGATTTGGGAGTGATCTGGGAATCCCCCGAAGATGACCACCAATTGCGGGCCTTTTTTGCTCTGGGCGGCACCGTCCGCCGGTTGCTGCCCTCGCGCCTGCCCCGCCATGAAACCGCCTTCGCCATGACCATCCACAAGAGCCAGGGCTCGGAGTTCGAGCAGGTGGCGGTGATCCTGCCCCGAGACTCTTCGCCGATTCTTACCCGGGAGTTGCTTTACACCGCCGTCTCCCGGGCCCGCGGGCGGGTGAAAATCTTCGGCTCGCAAGCCGTAATCACCACGGCCATCAATCGCAAGGTGGAGCGAGCCTCGGGCCTGGGTGCCCGCCTTTAACCCCAGTTGGTAAAAAGAGTTGTTTGGTCCAAATTAACGATTGAGCTGCAGTCTGATAATTTGCTAGAACCTAAAGATGGGCATGACGACAGCTCCCCAGGCAATTAGGAGAAAAATTACAAGATAGCAAGGAGGTTGAATGACCATTGCCGGCGTACCCATTATTTTGCTCCTTGGCATTACCTTGTTTTTACTGCTTATCTTTCAGCTTATGTCTGGTCTGCGGATTATCAAGGCATCCTTTGCCACCCACAAAAAGGTCGGCATGCTGGTGGTTATCCTGGCCATGGTCCATGGTTTGCTGGCTATCACCAGCAACATGTAGCAGCCTTCATCAAGATGCGGGGCCAACAACGACGCTCCGCGCCAAACCAAAAGGAGGAAATCATGAAGTCCCAGGACACCAAGGGTTTTTTGGCCGGCTTGTGCCTGACCGCCTTGCTGGCCGGAGGTACCCTGGCGGCTCCAACCCCGGCGCTGGGTTCCAGCGGTTGCGCTTCCGGCGGCAAGACCACCCAGGGAGAGGGTGGCACCGACGGCGGTGATGCCGGTACCGAGGGCAAGGGAGAAGCCGAGGAGGAGAGCACCGAAGGCAGCGGCAGTTGAGAGGGCACAAGCAGCTGATAAGAGCTGCCCAAGGACGCAGGTTGCGTCCTCAACGTTTTGCTGAAGCCCTGAAGCACACCGGCAGGAGACCCGCCGTGGTCTCCTGCCTCCTTTTTTGAGAGTCGCCATGGCCGCAAAATGCCGATGAACTACCCGGAAGCACCGCTAAAAGAGATCTTTCCCGCCTGTCACCACCTTGTTGGCCCTGAAAAATGGGAGCAACTGGCTGGAGAGTTGACAAGGGCCGGGCAGGGGGCAAACTTACCAGCGATTATCCGGGCCCAAGGCGCAAGCCTGATCCTGCCTCCCTACCTGCCCGAGCTGGCCGAACTGGAGGCGGCCACTTGGGCCTGCCGCGGTGAGCAGGGGAAATTGGCGGACCGGCCCGAAGCAAAAATCCTCAATCCCTCTTTGCGAATCTTAAATTGCAGCTGGCGCAATCTGGCCACCGTTCTTTCCCCCGGGGAGCGACCGGAGTCGGCCCCCACCCCCGGATCGGAAACCCTGCTGGTCTGGCTGGGCCCCCGCAGCGGCCGGGTTCGGGTCCAGCCGGCCACCGATGACGATCTACTGGCCTTGAAAATCACCGCGGAAAAGCTGCCCATCGGCCCCACCGCCCTTAAACATGGAGTGGCGGTGGCCAATCTGCATCGGGTGGTGGAGCAGGCCCGGAACAAGGGGCTGATTCTGGCACCCGAACCCCTGCTGCTCCGGGACCCGGATAATTTTATCCCCCAGGGAAAGGCTTTCGAACGTTTTTTAAAACCCCGGGTCTTTACCCTTCAGTGGCACATCACCCAAGCCTGTGATCTGAACTGTAAACACTGCTACGACCGCAGCTCCCGTCAAACCATGTCCCTGGAGCAGGCCTTTTATGTGCTGGAACAGCTGGAAAGCTTCTGCGCCGCCCGCCGGGTCAGGGGCAAGGTGACTTTCACCGGGGGCAACCCCTTGCTCTATCCCCATTTCAACACCCTTTACCTTGAAGCGGTCAAACGGGGATTTCCGGTGAGTATTCTGGGTAATCCCACCTCCCGGCAACGCCTGGAGGAGCTGGTGGCCATTCAGGCCCCGACCTTCTACCAGGTTAGCCTGGAGGGGCTGCCGGAGCACAACGATTTCGTCCGCCAGGACGGCTATTTTGATCGGGTGCTGGAGTTTTTACCGATCTTGAAGGAGTTGGGGATCTTCTCCCAGGTCATGCTCACCCTGACCCGGGACAATATGGCTCAGGTTCTACCCCTGGGCGAGATCCTGCGCGACCGGGCCGACCTTTTCACCTTCAACCGCTTGTCGGCGGTGGGGGAGGGGGCGAGGCTGCTGATGCCCGATCCCGCCGACTACCAGGCTTTTCTCCGGGAATATATGGCAGAGACGGTTAACAACCCGGTGCTGGGTCTCAAGGACAACCTGATCAATATCATCCGGGACCAGGAGGGGCGCAAGCCCTTTGGTGGCTGCACCGGTTTCGGTTGCGGGGCCGCCTTCAACTTCCTGACCCTGCTCTCCGATGGCGAACTCCATGCCTGTCGCAAGTTCCCCTCCTTTATCGGCAACATCTATCAGGAAGGGCTGAATGACGCTTACGATTCCCCGGCCGGTCGGCGCTACCGAGCCGGCAGCGCCGGTTGCCGCGACTGCAAACTGCTGCCGGCCTGCGGCGGCTGCCAGGCGGTGATTTACAGCTCCGGCCTTGATCCCGCCCGGGACCGGGATCCCTACTGCTTTTACGCCCAGGCCCCGGGTTTGCCGGGGTAAGCGAGATAAAACTCAAGAGGTGATTATCATGCAGCTCAAACGTCGCGAATTTATCAAAATCATGGCCGCGGGAGCAGTGGCCGCCGTGGCTCACCCCCCCACCCTGGCCCTGGCCAACAAATCGTCGGTAACCATCACGGCCCCGGCGGTAGTGGCCAAAAACGCGCAGGCGACCATCCGCCTGCAGGTAACCCACCGGGGCAACAACTTTATCCACTACACCAACTGGGTCACCCTGCACAACGAGGAGCGGGAGATTGCCCGCTGGGATTTTTCCGCCTTCAATCGCCCGGAAAACAACGAGTTCAGCCGTGAGATCACCATCCCCATCGAGCAGACCACCCACCTGGTCGCCCAAGCCAATTGCAACATCCATGGCGGCGAGGAGGAGGCGAGGCACACGATTGCGGTACAAGAGATATAGGGAGGAACGCTGCTGCAAAATTTACCCCGCCCGACAGATCGAGGTTCAGCGGCATCGAGGCGGGGCCGGTCCGCCTCAACGCCGCCGGCAGTTAACGCTTCTCCATGATCTTGAAAAGCTTGAGATCCTCGGCGGTCAACTCCGCTTGCCGCTTCAATGTCCAGTGGCCCACCCAGCGCTTGAAAAGATCCAGGTTCTTGGCCCGCTCATCCGCGCTGCCCCCCAGGTAGATATTCATATTGCCGGGGTCCCCGGTGGGGGTGTTTTTGCCGTCATCCAGGCGGCGCATAATCGCCCCTGCATCATCCCCCTTGACGAAGGAGACCAACTCCTGATAGCTGGTCATTCGCGGCCCCACCATCATGGAGGTATACTTTTTCTGGTCGGCATCAAACTCTTCAATGCTGGGGGAGCGTTCGCCGTGGCAGGCGAAGCATTTTTGCTCCATCAGCGGCCTGATGTGGTCGTTGTAGGTTGCCTGACCGTGGGAGCCGGCCCAGGCCGACCCTCCGCCCAGCGCGGCCAGGGCAATGACTGCCAGTGACATTTTTTTCATGGCTTATCTCCTCAAAGTGAATCTGAATCGGTTAACTTTCCGGCGCTTTCAACTCAAAACTCGCTGATCCCGGTTGACCAGGGACAGGTGTACTCTTGGTATGCTAGGGAAATCGGCCCGGGGAGTCAAGATCATTGATGTTAAAACTTGCCTCGCCCCTCACTCTCCCGGCCCGCTATCCGGGGCATCCCCTTGGGGGGGCAGCGCCTGGAACGGCAGAAAAATCCCGACATAGGTTTGGAAGTTGTAGATCTTTTCGCTGCGGACGAACTGTTTTGTCAGGGCGTAACGGGATCTGGGGGGAGGCGTTTCCCCCGCCCCCCAGATAATGGCCAGGGCATCGGGCCTGAAGTCGTCCGGGGGGGCATAGTAGGCGGGATTAGTGTAACTCCAGGTAAAACGAAGGGAAAGCCGGGCGAGCTCCTCGGCGGAGGGCTGCCCCAGGGCAAGGTAATCGTAGCGGACACTCTTGCCGGTGTAAAGGTCGAGCAGGGGCACGGTCACGGCCGGGTTGACCACGGATGTGGGCCGGGTGGTCTCCACCAGGAAGGTTTGGGCGGCCAGGGAATCCATGTAGCGACCGGCGTCCTTAAGGTTGGCCAGACTGTGACTCTTAAGAAAGGGCAGATAGACGGCCAGAGCAAGGACCAGGGAACTGCCAACGGCGCAGTAAGCTGTAAAGCGACGGAGCCGGACCGGTTCAATGACACTGAAGCCGTAGGCGGCCATGATCGCCAGCAGGGGGAAGAGCGGTACCAGGTAGCGGATGCGGCAAACCTGCAGCCCGGGAATAAAGAGCAGGAGGAGCCAGGCCGCCACCAGATAACGGGGATCACGCCGCGACAGGGCCAGGGCCACCGAGCCGACGGCCCCCACGGTGACGAAGGGGTGGGTATGAAAGAAAAAAGTTGCAACGAAGCTCTCCCCCCAGGCCCGGAGGCCGGGCTGCTGAAACTCCCGCAAAATGACCAGCTGAGCCCCGATGACCTCGGCGTGGTGGAAGAGAACAGGGGCAAGCAAAAGCCCGGTCAACCCCAAGACCAGCCCCCCCGCCGCAGGGCGATCAAAAAGAGGTAGGCCGCCAGGAGCAGAAAGGCCATGGCGCCGACGTCCACCAGCAGCAGCGGGGTCTGGGTGAAGAGGTAGGGAACGGCCAGGAGCAGGACCCCGGCCAGGTTCCCGATCTCCCGATCCCAGAGTTCGGCGGCCAACAGGGCGGTGGTGGTCACGGTCAAGGCAAAAAGCAGAGAGTTGAGAATCTGGGCATAGAGCCGGACTTCTCCGGCGTATTTGAAGATAAGCCCGTAAAGGAGGGGCAGCAGCGGCAAGTCGGTCCAAGCGTCGATTTCCCCGCCCCATTCCCGGAGAAAAAATCCGGGGCCGTAAACGGCCAGATGTTTGGCCTGGGTGAAATAGCGGGCCGCATCGACAATGGTCTCGGGCATCCCCCAAAAAAGGGCGAAGGCCAGAAAAGCCAGGGGAAAAAGGAGCGGCGGGCCGGGCAGGGGGAACCTGGCCAATCCGTAGGCGATCGGCAACATGAGCAGCAGCCCGGCCAGGGGCAGGGAGGGAGAGACCAGATTGGCCATTTGGGCCCAACTAACCAGCCGATTGTCATCCAGGGAGCGCAGAGCGTAGAGCAGCAGCGGCAGGCCCACCGTCAGCAGGGTGATGGCGAGGGTTAAAGAACCGCTCCCTGCGGCTGGAGTTGGGGGAAATGGCCATTTGGCGGGATCTGGTGGCGAAAAAATTAAAGTTTCCTAATCCGGGGCCCATTATCGGGGCAACCCCCGGTTTTGTCAAGGCATAGCACGCGACATAGTACGCGACAATTTTCCCCTTGACATCCTGCTCGGCAAATACCACAACGTAGTGTAATATTTTTACGGAGACCAACCGTCGCAAATCTCGCCAGAGTTGTCCAGCTTTAACCTGAAGAGCAAAAAATGATGGCCAAACACCCAGCCTTCCCCCGTGGAATCATTTTACTTTCTCTGCTTGCTCTCTCCCTGCTTTACCGGCCTGGGTTGTCCCTTGGCGAAACCGCCCCCCCTGACCATCACTCGGGTTATAGTCAAATCTGGTGTATGGAATAATTGAGCAAAATGGCGTATCATCCGGTTGATCGATCACCACCACGATCACAAC
>DSDS01000067.1 GCA_011048585.1 Desulfurivibrio alkaliphilus
GATTTAACGGGCTGTAATCGTTCAGCAGTGCCGCAGGTTCGGGCAAGCGGCCAAGCGCCGCGTACCCCGTGTACGTAAGCCTGGCTGATCGCCCGAAGATGCGGTGCTGCTGAACGATTACCATTTATTAAGCTGAAAGCCTTTGCCTTTCAGCGCCACAGCGGCCAAAGCTGCCCCATCCCCATCAAAAGCGCAAGCGGTTTGATCCCCCCGGCTGTGAAATCGTGTTGCAACAGGTTGGCGAGACAGAGGTGTTGCAACAGTGTGTTGCATGCAGCACGTTTGTGGTGGTCGGCGGCGATCACATTCAGCGGCCATTTTTCCCCCTTGTCCGTTTTTTATTCCTGATTAAACGCGTTTATTAGTATTTTACCACAGTAGTGTGGGGGGAAGTTTATTTAGCTGCGATAATGTAAAATTATATTAAATTAAATCAATATGTTAGCTATGTTTATCTGCCCTTGTGAGGGCAAATGGCGAAAAGGTATCTCCAGGTTGGCACGGCCCGTGCAAGCTGGAGTGGTCAAACGCTGATCGTGATGCAAATAGATACAGCAAGACAAATAGATAAGGAGGAAGCCATGAAGAGAGCAACGGAGATTAGAAAGGAAAAGGTAGAGGCCCGCATCGATCGCAACGCCATCGCCGAAGGTTCCGGACAGGCTGGAATCGGAATCATCGCTATCCTGGCCGCTCTGATCGGGGCCTGGGGGCTTGCCTGCCTGGTCGGAGGAGTCGTGGAAGCCGGGGCGGCCGAGATGGTTCGGGGTTTGGTTACTGCGGTAACCGGGCGCTAGCGCGAAACTAAAAATGAGCAGCATGAATAATAATCACTAAACCGGAGGATATGACAATGGAAGCCAACAATCGAAAAGGAAATGCTCGGGTAATGCTCATCATGATGGCCGGTTTGGGCGGAATCATCGGAGTATGGGCGGTGAGCACCCTGTTCTTCGCTCTCTCCCAGAACAACTGGCAGGTTACCGAGCTGCTCCGCAGCTACCTGGTTGCCACGGGGGCCATCGGCGAGTTTCAGACCCTGGTCGACTTCTACAGCTACATCAAGGGGGTTGAATATATCATCTGCCTGGCCTTCCTGGTGGCCTTCCCCGCCTTCTTCAAGTACATAAACCGGCCCACCGAGGCGGTGGCCAACCGCTAGCCGGCGGTCACCCCAGCAACGCAGGGCAGGAGTGTCGAGTCCGGGGGGGTAACCCTCCCGGACTTTTTTTATCCCTCTGTTTTAACCCCCGGCTGAAATAAAGTCGGTGGTTGCCGACAGGGGTTGATCGGCGGCCAAGGCGCTCAGGATTTGTCGCCCCTTGGCTGAGTTGGCCCCACAGTGGCTGAGGTCGACCAGCAGTTCGCCGGCCCCCACGTTTCTGATCCGGCCCAGAAAACCGGCCAGGGAGAAATCCTTTTCCCCCTCTATTTCGGTCAGGTCATGGTCGGTAAGAACCCGATATCCTTCCCCCTTGTCGGAGCGCAGCACGCTACCAGACCGCACCCCTTTAAGGGGAATCCGGGAAATCAGGATCGGTAGGGGGCTGTGGATGGTCATCCGGGTGGAGGCGCGCAGCGGCAGGCCGGAGAAGTGGCGGTGGGCCAGGCGCCAGATCCCTAGATCCTGGATGATGATGCCGTCGCAGGCCATCCCTTCCAGGGCGGCCAGCAGGTCGATCAGCCGGGGCCAGCAGCTCGCTGGTCGGCGCCCGTTTTTCCCGGCTGCTCGCTCCTGTTTTTTTGCTGTTTGTCCATACTTTGTCGGCCGTTATAAAAAGGTTTGTGAAGTTCTGGTCATGGGGATAACTTACTTCCGGCCATCGGTCAATATCGGCTTGTCAACAAGAGTGGGAGCGAACTGAAAAAATGTTGATCATGGAAGGGCTCCGAGTACGGGAGGTCACCCTCGACCTGGTGATCGAAAAGGGAGAAATCGTCTGTTTATCCGGCCCATCGGGGAGCGGCAAATCCCTGCTGCTGCGGGCCATTGCCGACCTCATTCCCCATGAGGGACGGGTGATTTTTAACGGTGAGGAGTGTGCCGGGATGCCGGCCCATCTCTGGCGGCGGCGGGTGGGGCTGTTGCCGGCGGAATCCCAGTGGTGGGCCGACCGGGTGGGGGAGCATTTCAGTCAGTCGATGACGGCGGAGCTGGCCGCTCTGGGTTTCGGGCCCGAGGTGTTGGCATGGCAAATTGCCCGTTGTTCCACCGGCGAGCGGCAACGGCTGGCGATTGTGCGGTTGCTGGCTCAGGCTCCGGCGGCCCTGCTGCTGGATGAACCCACAGCCAGCCTGGATCAGGCCGGTATCGGCCGAGTGGAGGAACTGATCCGCCGTTATAGCCAGCGGCGGCAAGCCCCGGTGTTATGGGTTAGCCACGATTCCGGTCAGGTGGCCCGGGTGGCCGACCGCCACCTGCGGATTGCCGGGGCAGGGGTGGAGGTGGTGAGCTTATGAACCCCATCGTGCTCAGCTATACCGATCTGCTGATCGCCGCCGGGTTGATTGTGGTCCTGGCGGCCCTCTCTCTGCTCTTGAGGTTGCGGGTGGAGGGACAGTTGCTGATTGCCGCGGCGCGGACCACCGTCCAGCTGCTGCTGGTCGGCCTGGTCTTGCAGGCCCTGTTCGCCCATGCCAGTTTAACCTGGGTCAGCCTGATGGCCCTGGTGATGCTGCTGATCGCCGGGTACGAGGTGATGGCCCGGCAGAAAAGGCCGTTCAAGGGGGCCTGGGGCTATGCTCTGGGCACCGCGGTGATGTTTATCTCCTCCTTTGCCACCAGCCTTTTCGCCCTGCTGGTGATCATCGGCAACGAGCCCTGGTACTATCCTCAGTACGCCATCCCCCTGCTGGGGATGATGCTGGGCAACACCATGACCGGCGTGGCCTTGGCCCTGGATCGTCTGACCAATTTCGCCTGGCAGCAGCAGGCCGTGATCGAAACCCGGCTGGCTTTGGGTCAGGAGTGGCGGGTGGCCATCCGGGATAGTGTCCGGGAGAGCGTCCGCGTTGGCCTGATCCCCATCATCAACGCCATGGCCGCCGCCGGGGTGGTAAGTCTGCCGGGAATGATGACCGGCCAGATCCTTTCCGGCACCCCGCCCATGGAGGCGGTGAAGTACCAGATTCTAATCATGTTCATGATCACCGCCGGAACCGGTTTCGCCATTCTGCTGGCCACCTGGCTGGGAGGACGGCGGCTCTTCGACGCCCGGCAGCGGTTGCGGCTGGATCGACTTAAGTAATTTTGGCCGAGTGGGGATTGGCCGGTAGATCCACGGTGGCCGTGGTGTACTGACCGGGTACACTCTCCAGGTAGAGCTGGCCGTTGTGGTCGCGGACCAGCCCCTTGCTGATTCCCAGCCCCAGGCCGGTGCCTTCCCCCGGGGGCTTGGTGGTGAAGAGGGCGTCGAAGACGTGATCGATGGTGTCCTGATCGATGCCGATGCCGTAATCGGTGATGGTGGTACGGATAAACGGGCGCTCCTGGATGGTTACCAGTTGGCTCTTGATCTTGATCCGTTTGTCGGGGTGGCGCTCGTGGTAACGGACGTTGAGGGCGTAACGGGCGTTGCTCAGCAGATTGAGAAAAACCTGGTGCAGGTGCTGGGGGTTGCCTCGCAGGGGGGGCAGGTCGTCGGGAATCTCCACATCCACCCGGATCCCATCCTTTTCAAACTGATAAAGCAGCAGGGAGATGCAGTCGTCGATCACCTCCTGGATGCTCAGATCCCCCACGATCTCGTCGCGCTGGCGGGCGAAGGAGAGCAGGTTTTTGACGATGGCCGCCACCCGCTCGCTCTCCTTGATGATCCGGGGAAGAATCTCCCGCTCGGTGGATTCCACCTCCGGGTCGGTCTCATCCAGCAGGATCTGGCTGTAGTTGATGATTCCGTTGATCGGATTGTTGATCTCGTGGGCCACTCCGGCGGCCAGTTCCCCCAGGGCGGCGAACTGCCCGGCCCGCACCGCCTCGCTGCGGTGCTGCTCCTCATCGGTGATATCCCGCAGAATCAGGATATATTGCAGTTTGCTCCCATGCCGCATCTGGCTGAGGGAGAAGGCCAGGGGGAAGAAGGAGTCGTCCTGGCGCTGGCCGTTCAGGGGGCGGTTGGTATTCATCGCTTCACCCAGGGCCTCGACCAGTTGGTCGAGGTCGGTGGCGGCGGGGAAGCGGATCAGGAAATCGATCCGGCGGCCGCTGATTTCGGCGGCGGAATAGCCGAACATGTTTTCGGTGGGGGTGTTGACCGATTCGATTACCCCCGCTTCATCCATGATCACCAACCCGTCCCGCATATGGTCGATGATCGCCCGCAAGCGGGCTTCCGCCGCCTCCTTTTCCCGGATTGAGGAGGTGATCCGGTAAGATCCCAGAAAGATGCCGAGCAGGCCGATGAGCCACAGGGCCCAGTGAACGATGGCCACCACCGTCAAGCTTTCCCGGTAGAGGTTGTGGAGCAGGGCGATGGGTACCGACACGCTGATCCCGCCGCGAATGTCGCCGGCGATGTAGCCCTGGCTGGCGTGGCAACGCAGGCAGCCATCCTCGGTGACCATGGGCCGCATCAGCCGGAAAAAGGGCTCGCCGTCGATCTCTTCGATGGCCCAGGCCTCATTGCGGTTGCCGCGCTCAAAATCTTCCAGCACCTCCCGCTCCCAGTCATCGGCGGTGTTGCCGACCCAGAGAGGATCAAGGCTGGTGATATGCCCCCGGGGCCCGCCGGTGCCGGTCTGCATGTCGTAAACCTGGCGGATCATGTACTCGGGGTTGACCAGGGTCAGAACCCGCCCGGTATCGGTGACCACCGTGCTGTCGGGAACCAGATGCTCCAGGATCGGGTTGGGACGGGAGGTTTCAGTGACGGGGACGAAAACCCCCTCCTGGTTGGCGGCCCAACGGTAATAGAGCAGGTCCTTGTCGAAGATGGTGCTGGCCTCGCTCATTGCCACGGTGTGGATCCTCTGCCGCTCCTTGTCCTTGAACCAGAGGAGGGAGCCGGCGATCAGGACCGTCCAGATAAAGACTACGATCAGGGAAAAGAAAACCGGCCGGGCGTGGGACTGGGTGTCGTCTTTTTGCTCGTTGATCTGGCTTTCCAGAAAACCGCAAAGCAGGGCGGCCAGCAGAGCGAATACCACGCCGACGATCACGTGGACGCTGTCGAAGTAGGAGATTTCCGGGTGAAGAACCCTGCCAATCAGGGCACTGAGGTTGGCGAGCAAACCTATGACCAGACCATAGGCGAGATAGCGGCCGACCAGCGAAAAGTAGCGCAGGGCATTGATAGGGTTCAGGTATTCCATCCTGAGGCCAAACTACCACCGGCGCGGCGGCGGCGCAAGCGGCTGTTTTATTTTTTTACAGTGGCCCAACCTGCTGTTTTAAGATGATAATAATCACTGTTGATCACCTTTTTTCAACCGAGCGACTAAAGGCGCAGATCCACCTGCCCTTGCCACAGGCTTTCCCGCAGGGCCGTGATCTCGGGGTCCTCCAGGTAGTCGTCGAAATTGATCCGTTTGTCGATGATGCCGCCCGGAGTGATCTCGATGATCCGATTGGCGGTGGTGGCCACCAGTTGATGGTCGTGGGAGGAGAAGAGGATCACTTCGGGAAAGGCGATCAGGCCGTCGTTCAAAGCGGTGATCGATTCCAGATCCAGGTGGTTGGTGGGTTCGTCCAGAATCAGGGCGTTGGCCCCGCTGAGCATCATCCGGGCCAGCATGCAGCGCACCCGTTCCCCGCCGGAGAGGACGCTGGTCTTTTTCAGGGCCTCGTCACCGGAAAAGAGCATCTTGCCCAGAAAACCCCGGGCGAAGCTTTCCCCCTCGCTGTCCGGGGTGTATTGCCCCAGCCATTCCACCAGGGTCATGTCGTTGTTGAAAAAGGCGCTGTTATCCTTGGGGAAGTAGGAGGTGGTCATGGTCACCCCCCAGCGAAACTCGCCCCGGTCCGGGGTCAGCTCCCCGGTGAGGATCTGAAACAGGGTGGTTTTGGCCAGGGAGTTGGCGCCGATGAAGGCGATCTTGTCCCCCTTGTGCACCGTCAGGCTGAAGTCGTCCAGCACCGTTGCCCCCTCCATCTCCTTGCCCAGGCCCTTGGCCTCCAGGATGATGTCGCCGCAGGGCCGGTCGGGCTTGAAGAGGATAAAGGGGTATTTGCGCGAAGAGGCGGGCAACTCCTCCACGGTCAATTTTTCCAGCAGCTTCTTGCGCGAGGTGGCTTGCTTGGCTTTGGAGGCGTTGGAGGAGAAACGCTGGATAAACTCGCTCAGCTCCTTGGCCTTGGCGGCGGTCTTGCGGTTTTCATCCTGCTTCTGTTTGAGGAAGAGCTGGCTGGCCTGATACCAGAAGTCGTAGTTGCCCACGTAGGTGCGGATTTCGCCGAAATCGATATCGGCGATGTGGGTGCAGACCTGGTTGAGAAAATGGCGATCATGGGAGACGATGATCACCGTGTTCTGGAAGCGGAAGAGGAAATCTTCCAACCAGGTGATGGATTTGAGGTCCAGGTGGTTGGTGGGCTCGTCCAGCAGCAGGATGTCGGGGTTGCCAAACAGGGCCTGGGCCAGCAGTACCCGCACCTTGTCGCCCCCTTCCAGCTCCTTCATCTTCTTGGCATGGAACTCCTCGGGGATGCCCAGGCCCTTGAGCAGCACCGCCACCTCCGATTCCACCTCGTAGCCGTTCATCTCGGCGAATTCTCCCTCCAGCTCTCCGGCCCGGATGCCGTCGGCATCGGAAAGTTCCGGCTGGGCGTAAAGGGCGTTGCGCTCGGCCATCAGTTCGAAAAGGCGCTGGTGGCCCATCACCACCGTGTCGAAGACGGTCTCCTCGTCGAAGGCGAACTGGTCCTGCCGCAATACCGCGATCCGTTCCCTGGGCCCGACGATCACCTCACCCTTGTCGGCCTCCTTCTCGCCGGCCAGAATTTTGAGGAAGGTGGATTTACCCGAGCCGTTGGCCCCGATCAGGCCGTAGCAGTTGCCGGGGGTGAACTTGATGTTAACCTCTTTGAAGATAATCCGCTTACCGTAGGCGAGGGAGATGTTGGCGGTGCTGATCATACTGGTTCCTTGGCTTTGAGGTGCGAGCAGACGGGCGGGGCCGGCCTTGACCGGTTCCGCGTGGACTGGCTCGGATTATGGGGCGAAACCGGCCAATATACGCGAAATTTTGGGGTCTGGCAAGCAGCTTTTAGGGCAAGGTCGGCCTCATTCCCTTGGCCGAGGCTTGGAGACCCCTTTGAGCAGGGTTTCCTGGAGGGTCCACGGCGAGGTCAGGCAGGCGCAGCCGTGTTCGCCATCTTTAATCCGGGAACAGAAGGCGACGAACTCCCGCATCAGATTGGTGGCGGTTTTGTTTTTGTAGTGGATAATCTGGAGGGTACGCCACATGTCTACCCCCTGCACCCGCAGGGCCACCAGCCACTTTTCCTCCAGCTCCCGGCAGATGGTGAGGTTGGAGACGCAACCCACTCCCGCTCCCGCTTCCACCGCTTTCTTGATCGCCTCGGTGTGGCCCAGTTCCATGCTTAATCGCAGCCGGGAGAGATGGCCGGCCAGTTTCTTCTTGAAGATCTGGGCGGTGCCGGAGCCCTGTTCCCGCATGATCCAGTCGCAGTGATCCAGGTCGTCCGGCACTTTGAAAACGGTCTTGGCGGCCAGGGGATGGGAGGGGCCGGTGATCACCACCAGCTCATCCTTGAACCAGGGGTGGCTTTCAACCTGCGGGCTGGTGATCTCGCCCTCGACAAAACCCAGATCCGCATCTCCTTCCATGATCATGGTTTCGGCGTGGCGGGTATTGCAAACCAGCATATTGATCGAGGCGGCGGGATGCAGTTTTTTGAAGGCCCCGATAAAGTAGGGGAGGACATAGTTGCCGATGGTGGAGCTGGCCACGATTCGCAAGGCGCCGGCCACCTTTTCATCGTTTTCACTCAGTAGTGCTTCCACGCTGTTTACCTGGCCGAGAATATCCTTGGCAATGGGCAACAGGTAGCGGCCCCGGTCGTTGATCAGCAGGTTGCGACCCCGGCGGTCGAAGAGTGGGCCGTTGAGCTGGTTTTGCAGCTCGCTCAGGGCCATGCTGACCGCTGACTGGGTAAGCCGCAGTTTGGCGCTGGCCCTGGTGACCTGCTTGGTTTCAGCTACCGCCATGAAAATTTCCAGTTGCCGTAATGTTATACTCATCTTGTTTGCGCTATCTTCAGTTAAATTTATGTTAATTATTAAGATAATGCATTTTTATTTATTGTTGGCATTGGCTATGGTGTCAAGTGAAATGGTGTCAAAAAGATGCAGGATCACCAAGAATTAGGAGAAAGCCATGAATACACAAAAGTGTTTGGTCGATGATTCGGCCCCCGTCACCCTGAAGGAAGTGATTCGGGCGCGCTCCAGCCTTGTCCGTCAGACCGATTTTCACTGGTTCGAACCTCCGGTTCCCTCCCTTGAGTCGTGGACGGCCCAGCCCTCTCTGGAATCTCAGCTCTGTCTGCAACGGAAATTTCCCCGTTTCTCGCCCCGCCACAAACTTTATGTTCTGCATCGGGAACTGGGGCGAGTGGTCAATCTGGGCATGGGGGGGCTCTGCTTCACCTATTTTGATGACCCCAACCGGCAATCGCCGCTGCCCCAGGAGGGCCTGCTGGTCACCGCCGACAATCACTATCTGGAAGGCTTGCCCTTCGAGGTGATCGCCGACCTGGTGGTAATTCCCCATTACCACGGAAAATATCGGGTCAGAAAACGCTGTGTGCGCTTCGGCGAATTGGAAGATGAGCAGGTGGAAAAGCTGGAGAACTTCATTCTCGAAAACGCCCATATTCCCCAGCTGTCGACCAAGATCGACCGGATTTGACCGGCCCCCCGGCCCTTTCTCCCCCTTTGGAGGCCGCCTCTCCCTCATCTTGCGGGTTCCCTCTTTGGGTCCCGCTTTTTTCCGCCCGCTCCCATCCATACCACTTTGTACTATAAATACTTGACAAGCTGAAACGGCTTGGGCATTTTCATGTTCCGTTGAACAACCCCATTGAAAGCAGCCGGAGGATGAAGATGCGCCAAACCGCCAGCCGCCCGCCCGTTCCCGCACCGATCACCTACGGGGATTGCCTCAAAAGTTATACCTACGATCAGGACAAGGTCTGCACCCCCGGGGAGACTATCACCAAACTGAAGCAGCGACTGGCCGAGGTCAAACTCGATATTTTGAATGATGTGCGCCGGGTGGACAGCGGTCGCTTGGATATTCCGGTCTATTTCAGCGTCTGCGGCCGGGAAGCCTTCGAGGTGATCCGCAACAAGAAACAGTTGGGCAAGGGGTGTACCCCGGCCCAGTCCCAGGCCAGCGCCTGTATGGAACTGATCGAGCGCTTCAGTTTTTTCAGTTTCCGGCAGAATCCGGCCAACTTCATTCGGGCCACTCACGCCGAACTCAAGGCCGAGGGGTTGCCCCTGCTGCCCCTGTCGGTCCTGTTGCAGTCGGTTCACGACGAGACCACCTCCGCGGAGACCTGGGAGCAGTTGATCGCCGAGATCCCCATCCGCTGGGCCTGGGCCACCAACCTCAATCAGGGGGAAATGGTGCTGGTGCCCTTCTCCTGGTTCTACGCGATCAACGAATTCAACGGCCCCTCCGCCGGCACCACCCCGGAACCCAACAA
>DSDS01000039.1 GCA_011048585.1 Desulfurivibrio alkaliphilus
ATTTAACGGGCTGTAATCGTTCAGCAGTGCCGCAGGTTCGGGCAAGCGGCCAAGCGCCGCGTACCCCGTGTACGTAAGCCTGGCTGATCGCCCGAAGATGCGGTGCTGCTGAACGATTACGCCTATTCATAAGCCTGGACCCGCACCGGAGTGGCCGCCCGCGGCGGCACGCTCTCATCGGCCAGCAGCATGGCGATCTCCCCATCCATGTCAAAATCCCGACTGACAGAGGTGAGGATCCGGCCATCCCGATTGCGCAGCACCCGCAACTCAACCACCACCCGCCGGGGGGTGGCGATGTAGGTCCCGACCAGAACCGCCTGGGCGTCGAGAATAAAGGGCAGTTCATCCATGTCGCGGGAAAGCCCGTACTCCCCCTGCCGCTGGCTGATCAGCAAAGCCGGAGTCTTACGGACATCGATAACGCCGACCCCGGCCCGCTGCAACTCGCCCAGGACCCTCTCCCCAAGCAACCGTCCGAAGGAGGAGGTAGCGTAGAGATTGCGGAGGTTGACCGGGGTGCTCACCGCCAGGGTGTATTGCTCACGGAGCTCTTCCCCCCCGGCCAATAGCTCCCCCACCAGGGTCGCAACGGCTTCATCGTTGAACCCTTCCCCCGCTTTCGGGGGCAAACCATCCGCCGGGACCAGTGACCGCCCATCGGCATGCTGCAACTCCCAGTGCGAAAAGATCCGACTGGTCCGGAAAACATAGTCACCGGGAATCTCGTGGGGATAATTATAGTGGTAGCGGCCGACGGGAAGGACCTTGCCCCCCACCTGCCCTTCCGCTGCCTGGACCGCCCCCCCCGGCAGGAGGAGCAGCAGCGTCAAGATTCCCCCGGCCAGGCGGCCGCAATTCCTTGCCAACATGATAATCCCCCCTTTTTACGGGTTAAATGGGTTGAAACGATATTCGCTGTATACCGGCTCCAATCCTCGCCAGGCCGGACCGAACTCCTCCAGGGGAAACTCCGGCTCCGACAGGGATAAGGGGGCGGCGGGATAAACCACCGGCAGAGAGGCGGCGTCGCTTTCACCGCGGCCAAGCAGGGGCAGCGCCAGGCGCAGCTCCATCTCCACCAGCGAGGAGCGTACCTCGGCGGCACAGCCCACCCCGATCAGCAACGGCAGCAGCAAACCCAGCAGCAGCAGGACCAGGCCACGCTTCCTGATCTCAGCGAATCTTGTAACCATCTTCGACCTCTGGATCATAACCCCACCTCCGTTCTTTTCGTCACCCGCCGGCAAACTGGGCAAAAAAGTCCCGTCGCCGTGATTTTCTTGCACATTTCATGCCATTTCCCCTAAGCCAGAAATATCTCTTTACCTCTTCCCCCGGTTCAAGTATATATTTGCGGTTTGATCGTAATCACCAAAACCCAAAGTTCGGGAGGAAGATATGGCACGGATCACAGTGGAAGATTGCCTGCAAAAGATCGGAAATGAAAACCGCTTCGCCCTGATTCACTTGGCGGTGGAACGGGTCAAGCAGCATCGCCGCGGCGCCCCCCTTCCCGAGCGTTGCCGCAACAAGGAGATTGTCTGCACCCTGCGGGAGATCGCCGATGGGGCGGTGAATTTCAACAACATCCACGAGCTGGGCCGGGAGCTGCGCAAAATTTCCCAAGCCGCGGCGCAAGTGGACGAGGACGCCACGGCCGCCGCCGAGTAGCCCCACCCCCCCAACCAGCGCGCAACCCCACGGAAACCAGCCACACACCATATCCTGAAGCGAGCGATGGAAACCGACTACTATAAAAATCTGGGGGTATCACCGGAGGCCTCGGCCGCCGAAATCAAGAAGGCCTACCGTAAACTGGCCCTCAAGTACCACCCCGACCGCAACCCCAACGACAAGGAGGCGGAGGAGAAATTCAAGGTTGCCACCGAAGCCTACGAAGTGCTGGGCGACCTGGAAAAACGGAAGATCTACGACCGCTTCGGAGTGGCCGGCCTGCGCGACAGCGGCTATAGCGGGCCCGGCAGTGCCGACGACATCTTCTCCGGCTTCAGCGACCTCTTCGGCGACCTCTTCGGCTTCGGCGCCCGAGCTGGCGGCGGCCGCCGTCAGCCGGGGCCGACCCCCGGCAACGACCTGCGCTACGACCTGGTGATCAGCTTCATGGAGGCGGTACACGGGACGGAGAAGGAGGTGGAGATCAGCAAGGGCGAGACCTGCTGGACCTGTGAAGGCAGCGGTCTGCGGCCCGGCCACCAACCGGAAACCTGCCCGACCTGTAACGGCGTGGGCCAGGTGCTGCATGCCCAAGGCCCCTTTAGAATCCAAACCACCTGCCCCCACTGCCGGGGCCAGGGCCGGGTGATCACCGAACCCTGCCAGGACTGTCAGGGCCAGGGCCTGGTCCAGCGCGCCAAGAAAGTCTCCCTCAAAATCCCCGCCGGCGTGGACAGCGGTGCCAGAATGCGGCTGAGGGGCGAGGGCGAGGGGGGGCGCCGAGGCGGTCCCCACGGTGATCTTTATGTGATCATCCATGTGCAGCCCCACGAATTTTTCCAGCGGGAAGGCGATAATATCCTCTGCTCCATCCCCCTCTCCTTCACCCAGGCCGCCCTGGGTTGCACCCTGGAGGTGCCGACCATCCACGGCTCGGAAAAACTGACGGTCCCAGCCGGAACCCAGCCGGGTCAGCATTTCACCCTCAAGGGCAAGGGGGTGGCCAGGCTGCGGGGCGGCGGCAGGGGCGACATGGTCTGCGAAGTCCGGGTAGTGGTACCCAAGCACCTGAACAAACGGCAAAAAGAGCTTTTGCGGGAATTCGCCGCCGGCGAGGACGAGGGCCGCGACCAGGAAGAGAAAGGGGAAGGGTTTCTGAAAAAGTTCTTCCATTTGTAGGCCTGGCAAGGCTATATAGGGGACTCGCCGAAAAACCGGAACCGAGCGCCGGAGGGAATACCATCATGGGTGACAAAGGGGACCAGTCTCCGCGACTCAGCCATTTCGACCAGGCGGGACAAGCCTGGATGGTCAATGTTACCGGCAAGCGGGACACGGCCCGCCTGGCCACCGCCGCCGGTTCGGTCACCATGTCTCAAACCGCTTACGAGCTGATCAAGAGCGGGCGGGCGGGCAAGGGTGACGTGCTGGGAATAGCCCGGGTGGCGGGCATCATGGCGGCCAAGAGGGTCGGCGATCTGATCCCCCTTTGCCACCCGCTCAACCTGGGCATGGTAACGGTGGATTTCACCCTGGATGACGGCGAAAACCGGGTGAGCATCGAGGCAACAGCGGCCCTGGTGGGTAAGACCGGAGTTGAAATGGAAGCACTCACCGCCGTTTCGGTGGCGGCGCTGACCATTTACGACATGTGCAAAGCGGTGGACAAGGGAATCACCATTAACAATATCCGTTTGCTGGGTAAAAGCGGCGGTAAAAGCGGCACTTACCGCCGGACGGAAAACAGCCTTTAAGGCGTTATTGCGAGGGAGTTGCAAGATGGAACAGAAGGATCGCGATTATTTTCGTAAAAAACTCGATGAGTTGAGTCAACAACTGCTCAGCGAGGCGGAAAAGACCATCCACGAGATGACCGATCACTCCGACAACTATCCCGATCCCACCGACCGGGCCACCGCCGAAAGCGATCGCAGCTTCGAACTGCGCATCCGGGACCGTGAACGCAAGCTGCTGGCCAAGATCAAGGAGGCCATCGAGCGGCTTGAACAGGACACTTACGGGATCTGCGAGGCGTGCGGCGACGACATCTCCCTTAAACGCCTGGAAGCCCGTCCGGTCACCACCCTCTGCATCGCTTGCAAAACCAAGCAGGAAACCCAGGAAAAAGCCCACAAGGGGAAATAGCAAGCCATGCCGGAACTGCGGAAAGACCCGATCATCGGCCGCTGGGTCATCATTGCCACCGAACGGGGCAAAAGGCCCAGCGACTTCATCATCGATCACAATCAGGCTAAAGGCGGTTTCTGCCCGCTCTGTCCCGGCAACGAAAACACCACCCCCCCGGAGGTTCTGGCTTACTCCTCCACGCCCGGACGCCAGGCCAACCAGCCCGGCTGGGACCTGCGAGTGGTTCCCAATAAATACCCCGCCCTGGTCATCGAAGGGGAGCTCAACAAGCAGGGCGAAGGACTCTACGACCGGATGAACGGGCTCGGGGCCCACGAGGTGATCATCGAGACCCCCGACCACCAGGAAACTTTTACCGTCCTGCCGCCGGAGCGTATGCGACTGGTCTTCCAGGCTTACCGGGATCGCCTGATCGATCTGGGGCAGGATGATCGTTTCCGCTACGTGATGGTCTTCAAGAATTTCGGGGCGGCGGCCGGGGCCTCCCTGGAGCATTCCCACTCCCAGCTGGTCGCCCTGCCGATTCTGCCGCGGATGGTTACCTCGGAACTGGAGGGCAGCCTCTCCTACTACCGCTACAAAGAGCGCTGTGTTTTCTGCGATATCGTCCACCAGGAGCTGGGTCAGGGGATCCGGGTGGTTGCCAGCAACGAGCGGTTTCTGGCCATCGTCCCTTTTGCCCCCCGCTCCCCCTTCGAGATGTGGATCTTGCCCCGCAAGCACAGCTCCTCCTACTGTAACTCCGATGACGCCACCTTCCGGGATCTGGCCGCCATCTTCTCCGAGTGCATGCGCCGGCTGGACAAGTGTCTCCCCAGCGTACCCTACAACTTCGTCCTCCACGCCGCCCCCCTGCGCTCCCCGGCCCTGGACCACTACCACTGGCACTTCGAGATCACTCCCAAGTTGACCATGGTCGCGGGTTTTGAGTGGGGTTCCGGCTTTTACATCAACCCCTTGCCCCCGGAGGAGGCGGCCAAATTTCTCCGGGATGCCGAGCTGGACTGAAAACAATCCGCCCCGAGGGAGATTGCAGCGATGAAAAAGATACTGCTGGTTGACGACGAAGACTCCATCCAACTGCTCTACCGGGAGGAACTGGAAGAGGAGGGCTACACGGTCCACTCCGCCATGACCGGCGAGGAGGCCCTGGAGAAGCTGGAGAGCGTAAACCCCGACCTGATCATCCTCGACATCAACATGCCGGGCATGAACGGAATCGAGGCACTGCGGCGGATCAAGGAGATCAACCCGGCCGTCCCGGTGATCCTCTGCTCCGCCTACCAGGAGTTCAAGCAGGATCTGGCCTCCTGGGCCTCCGAAGAATATATCGTCAAATCCGCCAATCTCGACGAACTGAAGGCCGCGGTAAAAAAATATCTGCCCTGATGCCCGAAGCGATGCAGGATATCCAGGGCCAGCTTGATCACCGCAGGATCGCGATCCGGAAGGTGGGGGTAAAGAATATCTCCTATCCCATCACCGTCCTCGACCGGGCTAAAAAGCTGCAGCGGACCGTGGCCACGGTCAACATGTATGTCAACCTGCCCCATCAGTTCAAGGGCACCCACATGAGCCGGTTCGTCGAGATCCTCAACCGTTTCCACGGCGAAATCAACCTGGAGAGCATGCATCGGATTCTGGTGGAGATGAAGGAGCGGCTCAACGCCGAGGCGGCCCACCTGGAGATTGAATTCCCCTATTTTTTAAGGGTCAACTCCGGGCGCGAAACTGCCGGCGAAGGGGTCGGAGTCGGTGAGTACCGCTGCCGGATGCACGGTTCACTCGGGGAGAAGGATGACCTGACCCTGTCGATCCGTATCCCCATTGCCCCTCCCCGGCCCCTGCCCAGTTGCGAGGGCCTGCCCCGCTCCCTGGGCCACTGGGGTACCGCCGAAATCAGCCTCCGTTTTCGCCGCATGGTCTGGATCGAGGAGATTATCGCCCTGGTGGCCACTGTCACCCGCCACGACCTCTGCTGGCCCAGCGGTCAAGGGGACGAGGAGAGGGGCTGCGTGCTTTCCGTGGAGAACATGGCCAAGGCCCTGGGCAGCAAGCTGCGGAACCACCCCGATATCCGCTGGTTTTCCGTCCGGGTGGAAAATCTGGCCGCCGGCTTCAACACTTTTGCCGCCCTAAGCGGCGGCCAATCACTAACCTAGTGAAATCATGAGCGAACAAGAACTGCTATTTGAAATCGGAAGCGAAGAGATCCCCGCCGGCTACATCACCCCGGCCCTCACCGCCCTGCGGGAAGGCTTGGCCCGGGGGCTAAGCGAGCGCAACCTGACCTTTGGCGAAATCAGGAGCGCCGCCACCCCTCGCCGGCTGACGGTAAGCGTCGCTAATCTGGCCCGGCGGCAGCCGGATCGGGTGGAGGAGGTGCTGGGGCCGCCCAAAAAAGCGGCCTACGATGCCCAGGGCCAACCGACCAAGGCCGCCACCGGCTTTGCCGCCGGCAGAGGGATCGGGGTGGAACAGCTCCAGATCAAGAAAACCCCCAAGGGTGAGTACCTGATGGCGGTGATTGAGCGGCCGGGACGCGATACCCCCGCCCTGCTGGCCGAGCTGCTGCCGGAGCTGGTCCTCTCCCTGCCGTTCCCCAAATCGATGCACTGGGGAACGGGCCGCACTCTGTTTGCCCGGCCCCTGCGCTGGCTGCTGGCGGTTTACGACCACACCCCCCTGACCTTCAACCTGGATGATCTCCGCGCCGGCGAGCAAACCTGGGGGCACCGCTTCATGGCCCCCCAGCCACTCACCGCCACCTCCTTCAGCCAATACCTGGAGAGCCTGCGCCAGGCCCGGGTGCTGGCGGACCCGGAGGAGCGCCGCCAGGCGGTGCTGGCCGAGATCGAGCAGGCGGCCGCCGCCCATGGCGGCCGCATCCTGCCCGATCCGGAACTGGTGGAGACGGTGGTCAACCTGGTGGAGTCGCCATTTGCCATCTGCGGCTCCTTTGCCGAGCGTTTTCTGGCCCTGCCCCACGAGGTGCTGATCACCTCCATGCGCGAACACCAGAAATATTTTGCCGTCACCGACCAGAAGGGCAAGCTGCTCCCCCGCTTCGTGGCGGTGAACAATACCCGGGTCCGGGATGCCAAACTGGCCGCCCGGGGCCATCAGCGGGTACTGCGAGCCCGCCTGGAGGACGCCCTCTTCTTCTTCAACGAAGACCAGCAGCGTCCCCTGGCCCAACTGGCCCGACAGCTGCACGGCATTATCTTCCAGGCCAAGCTGGGCACCCTGGCGGAAAAGAGCGCCCGGGTGGCTGAACTGGCCGCCGAGCTGGCCCAACAGTTCGCCCCCGACCAGGCTGAGACCGTGGCCCGGGCCGCCATCCTCTGCAAGGCCGACCTCTTAACCGGTATGGTGGGCGAGTTTCCCAGTCTGCAGGGCGCCATCGGCCGGGATTACGCCCGCCGCCAAGGAGAGCCGGCGGCGGTGGCCGAGGCGATTTACAGCCATTACCTGCCCATGCGGGCGGGCGACCGCCTGCCGGCGGACCCGGCCGGAGCGATTCTGGGGATTGCCGACCGTCTCGATACCCTGGCCGGCTGCTTCGGCATCGGACTCAAGGTCACCGGCGCGGCCGACCCCTTCGGCTTGCGGCGCCAGGCCGTGGGACTGATCCACCTGATACAGGGCCACAAAATCGCCCTCCCCCTGCTTCCGTGGCTGAGCCGCGCCCTGGCCCTTTACGGCGACCGGCTCAGTGAACAGCCGGAGGAGGCGGCGGCCCGACTCCTGGAGTTCATCCGCGGCCGTTTCGCCAACGACCTCACCGGCCGAGGTTTGCCGGGAGAGGCGGTGGAGGCGGTCCTCAGCGTTGATTTCCATGAGCTCAACGACTGCCGAGCCCGGATCGAGGCCCTGGTGGCGGTGGGGACTCAACCCGCCTTCCCGCTGCTGGCCGCCGCTTTTAAACGGGTCAACAATATCATCAAGGATAACCGTGACCACGCCATCGACCCGGAATTGCTGAGCGAGGAGGCCGAGCGTGAGCTGGCCCGCGCCCTGGACCGCGCCGAAGCCGAGGCCGCCCCCCTGCTGGCGGCCGGAAACTACCACCAGGCCCTGCTGGTCATTTTGCGGATGAAGGAGCCGGTGGACCGCTTCTTCGACCAGGTGATGGTGATGGCCGAAGAGCCTCCCCTGCGCCGTAACCGGCTGGCCCTGCTGACCGCCGTCGCCCGCCTCTTCCTGCGGGTGGGCGATTTCTCCAAAATGTACGCCCTGCGTGAACAATCATGAAAATCACCTTCCACGGGGCCGCCGGCACCGTCACCGGCTCCCAGCACCTGATCGAGGTAAACGGCCGCCGCATCATGCTGGATTGCGGTTTGTTCCAAGGCAAGCGCAAGGAGTCGTACGAACTGAACCGGCAGGGTTTCTGCGACGGCAAGACCGTCGACTGCCTGATCCTCTCCCATGCCCATATCGATCACTCCGGCAACATCCCCTGTCTGGTCAAGAGCGGCTTTGACGGCGACATCCTCTGCACCCAGGCCACCCGCGACCTCTGCGCGGTGATGTTGATGGACAGCGCCCATATCCAGGAGCAGGATCTGCTCTTTGTCAACAAGCAGCGGCAGCGCAACCAGCAGCAGCTTTTCGAGCCCCTCTACACCAAAGAGGATGTGGTCCGGGCCATGGCGCAGTTTGTCGGGATCAGCCCCAAGCGGAAAAGGGAGATTCTACCCGGGGTTTTTCTGACTTTCATCGAGGCCGGTCATATGCTGGGCAGCGCCAACATCCTCCTCGATATCCACGAAGAGGAGAGCGGCCGGGACCTGCGCCTGGTTTACAGCGGCGACATTGGCCGGCCGGGCATCCCGATCATCCGGGATCCGGCCCCCATCACCGAGGGCACCGACATCCTGATTATGGAAAGCACCTACGGCAACCGGACCCACCCCCCTTACCCGGACTCGGAGCGGGAGCTGGAGCGAATCGTCAACGAAACCTATCAGCGGGGCGGCTGCCTGCTGGTTCCCGCCTTTGCCGTGGGCCGGACCCAGCAACTGGTTTACGCCCTCCATAAACTTTACTTAAACCGCGACATTCCCAATCTGCCGATCTACGTGGACAGCCCCCTGGCCACCCGGGTCACCGATATCTTTCGCCTCCACCCCGAGGCCTACGACCAGGAGATCCGCGAGTTTATTCTCAGGGGCGATCGCGACAACCCCTTTGGTTTCGACACCCTGCGCTACACCCAGTCGGTGGCGGAATCCAAGGAATTGAACTTCCTCCGGGAGCCGGCGATCATCATCAGCGCCAGCGGGATGATGGAGGGCGGTCGCATTCTCCACCATCTGCGCAACCGGATCAGCGACCCCAAAAACACCATCCTGGTAACCGGCTGGCAGGCCCCCAACACCCTGGGCCGGCGGATCGTCGAGGGCCATGAAACGGTCAAAATCTTCGGCGAGGAGTTCCCTCTGCGGGCCAAGGTCGAAGTCCTTACCGGCTTCAGCGGTCACGCCGACCGCGAGGGCTTGCTGGCCTGGGCCGGAGCCATGGAGAAAAAACCGACCCACACCTTCCTGGTCCACGGCGAAGAGGAAGCCACCGCCGCCCTGGCCGCAGCCCTACGGGAGAAACTGCAATTCGCGCGGATCGAAATCCCCAATCCCCACCAGGAATTCGAG
>DSDS01000104.1 GCA_011048585.1 Desulfurivibrio alkaliphilus
CACCCGGCTGCCGGGGGGGCGGGGGCGGGATCCTTTGCGGGTGGTTTTGGATGGCCGTCTGCGGACCCCGCCCACGGCCCGGATCATTAATCGCGACTCTCCGGCCGCAACTTGGATTTTCTGTGCCCGGGGGGCCGAGCAGGCCAGGATCGAGGCTCTGCGCAGCGCAGGAGTCCGGGTTTTGCAGGTGGAGCGGAGCGCGCAGGGCCTTGATTTGCGCCAAGTCCTGCTCGAACTGGGGCGGGCCGGGGTCGGGAGCCTCCTGGTGGAGGGTGGTGGCCGGGTCCATGGCTCCTTTCTGAGCCAGGGCCTGGCCGACGAGGCCGCATTTTTTGTCGCGCCCCTGCTGGTGGGTGGCGATGGGTTGCCGGCGGTGGGGCCGCTGGGCCATGAAAGGATCGACCAGGCCCCCCGTTTGCGGGAGGTGGTAAGCCGCCGCCTGGGTAGCGATATTCTGATCCGGGGCCTTTTCTGAAACAAGGCCCCAGCCGGTCTGTGCCGGCGGCACCAGGCTTGGCCGGGGCGATCTCAAACTGAGGCAGGAGCATGTTTACCGGAATTATTCTGGGTAAAGGGAAAATAGTTGAAAAGCGGCCCGCCGGCGGTGGGGTGACCTTCGGCCTGCAAACCGATTTCGCCTTGACCGACCCGGTGGAGGGGGAGAGTATCGCTGTCAACGGCGTCTGTCTTACCGCCCGCGAAATCCGCGGCAACCGTTTTTTGGCCGACGTTTCCCCTGAAAGCCTGGCCCGGACCAATCTGGGGCGCCTGACGGCCGGCTCGGAGGTCAATCTGGAGCGGGCCCTGCGGCTCAGTGACCGCCTGGGTGGTCACCTGGTCAGCGGCCATGTGGACGCGGTGGCGGCGGTGCTGGCCCGGGAACCTTTGGGGGAGTTTACCCTCTTTACCTTCGCGGTGCCCGAAGGTCTGGGCAAATATATTATCGAGAAGGGTTCAATCACCATCGACGGGATAAGTTTGACGGTAAATAAGGTTGATCAGCGCAGTTTCAGCGTCTCCATTATCCCCCACACCCTGGCGATCACCACTCTGGGTGGTCTGGTGGTGGGGGGCCAGGTGAATCTGGAGGTGGATCTGATCGGTAAGTACGTGGAAAAGCTCCTGGCCCCTGGCGATCCGAATAATTCCGGGCTTTCGGCGCGGCCTTCAGGCATCAATCCGGCTTTTCTGGCGGAACATGGTTTTTTGAGGTAGTATAATTGTTTTTTTGCGCAGGGTTTCCGCTGGCGGGAGCACCGCATCCAGTAAAGTATCGCGGGAGAGATGATTATGATCAGTTCCATCGAAGAGGTAATTGAAGATATCAGGGCCGGGAAGATGATTATCCTGGTGGATGACGAGGATCGGGAAAACGAGGGCGACCTCTATATGGCGGCGGAAAAGGTCACCCCCGAGGCGATCAACTTCATGGCCACCCACGGGCGGGGGTTGATCTGCCTGACCCTGACTCCGGAGCAGCTTGAACGCCTGCAGTTGCCGATGATGGTTCAGCATAATCGCTCCCCTTTCGAGACCGCGTTTACGGTGAGCATCGAGGCCCGAACCGGGGTGACCACGGGGATCTCCGCCGCTGATCGAGCCCGGACCATCCTGGTGGCCGCCGACCCCGAGGCCAGGCCGGATGATCTGGTCAGCCCCGGCCATATTTTTCCCCTGCGGGCCAAGAAGGGCGGGGTACTGGTCCGCACCGGCCAGACCGAAGGCTCGGTGGATCTCTCCCGCTTGGCCGGGCTTAACCCCGCCGGGGTGATCTGTGAGATCATGAAGGATGACGGGACCATGGCCCGGATGCCGGATCTGCAGGAGTTCGCCAAGAAGCACGATCTCAAAATAGCCACCATTGCCGACCTGGTTGCCTATCGGGTTCGGATGGACAAGCTGGTACACCGGGCCGCCGAGGTTCGCTTGCCCACCATGCATGGTGAGTTTCATGCCATTGTTTACAGCAACGATGTGGATAACCTGGAGCATGTGGCCCTGATCAAGGGTAAGATTGACCCGGAACAGGAGATTATGGTGCGGGTCCACTCCGCCTGTCTTACCGGCGATGTTTTCGGCTCTAAGCGCTGTGACTGCGGGGGGCAGCTCTTCAATGCCCTGCGGATGATCGACCGGGAGGGTATGGGGGTGCTGCTTTACATGATGCAGGAAGGACGTGGCATCGGCCTGGTCAACAAGCTTAAGGCCTACGCCCTGCAGGACCAGGGAATGGATACGGTTGAGGCCAATCTTGAACTGGGCTTCAAACCCGATCTGCGTGATTATGGGATCGGAGCCCAGATCCTGCGGGACTTGGGGGTGCGCAAGATGCGCCTGTTGACCAATAATCCCAAAAAGATCATCGGTCTGGAGGGCTACGGGCTCGAGGTTACCGACCGGCTGCCCATCGAGATAGAGCCCGAGCCTGAAAACGTACGATATCTCAAAACCAAAAAGGACAAGATGGGGCATATGCTGGAGCGCCTGGCCTACTGCAAGGCGGCCGGCCAGTTGGCCCGCAATGAACCCTAGAAAGGAGAGCAGGAGATGGTCAAGTATATCGAAGGTAATCTGCAGGCTTCCGGCAAAAAGTTCGGAGTCATCGTTTCCCGCTTCAACTCCTTTATTGCCGAGCGGTTGCTGGAGGGAGCCCTTGACACCCTGGTACGCTCCGGAGCCAAGGAAAAGGATATCGAGGTGGCCCGGGTGCCTGGGGCTTACGAGATTCCCCTGGTGGCCGGCAAGATGGCCCGCTCCGGGCGTTATGACGCGGTGATCTGCCTGGGGGTCATCATCCGCGGCGCCACCCCCCACTTCGATTTTGTGGCCAATGAAGCGGCCAAGGGGATTGCCCAGGTGGGAATGGATACCGGTCTGCCGGTAATCTTTGGAGTGCTGACCACCGATACCATCGAGCAGGCCATCGAACGGGCCGGTTCCAAGGCCGGGAACAAGGGGGCCGAGTGCGCGACGGTGGCGATTGAGATGGTCGATCTGCTTGGCAAGCTGGCCTAGAACTTATGGGCATTCGCCGCAAAGCACGGGAGCTGGCCCTGCAAGCCCTCTACCAGGGGGAGTTGGTCGATCTTTCCGCCCTTGACACCCTGGAGATCATGTGTGACAACTTCGAGATCAACCGCAGGGCTTTGCCCTATGGCCGGGAGCTGGTGGCCGGAGTTGTTGCCAACCGGGAAGCGATCGATGCCGCCATCGAGGGCAGCGCAGCCAACTGGCGCCTGGCCAGGATGTCGGTTATTGATCGTAATATAATGCGGATAGCCGTGTACGAGTTTCGCTTTGCCGAGGGAGTGCCGGCGGGGGTGGCGATCGATGAGGCGATTGAACTGGCCAAGCGGTATGGGGCTGATGATTCTCCGGCCTTTATCAATGGCATCCTTGATGCAGTAAGGGGAAAATGCGACTAGGCGCTAGTGGATCAGCTCCTGGCCTGGGGCGGGAGGTTGCCTCGGTGGCCGGGCTCTTTCTGAGCCTTTTCTTGCTGGTTTGCCTGGCCAGCTACTCTCTGCCTCCCGCCGCTGGTTCCGCCGCCGGCGATCTCTGGACCTCGCGGGGGGAAGCCGGTGGTTTGGCCGCCGGAGCCGGGGTTGACCTTGCCCCCAACTGGGGCGGGGCGGTGGGCCGGGTGGTGGCCGAAATGGTGCTGAGCTTTCTGGGGATCAGCGCTTTTCTGCTCCCCCTGCTGCTGCTGACTCTTGCGCTGCAAGGTTTTTCCCCCGGCTTCACCTTCCGCCGCTTGCCCCTGGTGCTGCTGGGGACCAGCGGGCTGCTGTTGTCCGGCAGCAGCCTGGCGGGGCTCAACGGCGGGGAGGTTCTCGGCCTGTTCGGCAATCTCTATCCCCAGGCCGGCTATCTTGGCGGCCTGCTGGCCGGTTTCGGTCGCCGGATTCTGGGTGGCCCGGGCTCATTTCTCTTCTTTCTGACCCTCTTTGTCATCTCCCTGATGCTTACCCTGGAGTTCTCCCCCTATCTGTTTAGTAAGCGGCTGGCGGCCGGCGGCAAACGGTTGTGGGTTTTGGGAGGAGAGCTGCGGGGCCTCTTGGCCCGGCGAATCGATGAGGTGCGCGCCTGGAAACGTTCCCGCCTGAAGCCGGGGGCCGGGGAGACCGAGGTTGCTCCGATCAATATCCAGCCTTCCATCTCCGCCCCCCCCCAGGTCAACTTTTTTGATCTTGACCTGGCCCTGCTGGAGCAGAGCGAGGAGAACGACCATGAGTCGCCCTCCGGCGCGCGCCGGAACCGGGAGAAGGGTGAGAAGGCGGCCCAGGACGAGGACTCTTTTCAACTGCAGCCCCTGGAGGCCGCGGGGGAACACCGCCTGCCCTCGCTTTCTCTGCTGGATCGGGCGCCCAGCCGGGAACAGGGGCCCGACCGGGAGTACTACCTGGGAGTCAGTAAACAGCTGGAGGAGAAGCTGGCCGATTTCAATGTGGTCGGCAAGGTGGTGGGAATCTCCCCGGGGCCGGTGATCACCACCTACGAGTTTGCGCCGGCCCCCGGGGTCAAGATCAATCGAATCGTCTCCCTGGCCGAGGATCTGGCCTTGGGCCTCAAGGTGGAGAGTGTTCGGATCGCCGGCTCCCTGCCCGGCAAGGGGGCGATCGGGATCGAGATCCCTAATCCACGCCGCCAGATGGTGCCGGTGCGTGATATCATTGCCCATGAAAGCTTTCAGCAGACCAACTCCCGGTTGACCATCGGCCTGGGGATGGACGTGGTGGGTAATCCGGTGGTGGCCGATCTGGCCCGGATGCCCCATCTGCTGATCGCCGGGGCCACCGGTTCCGGCAAGAGCGTGGCGGTCAATACCATCATCTGCAGTATTCTCTACAACGCCACGCCGGCCGAAGTGCGGCTGCTGCTGGTTGACCCCAAGCGGATCGAGCTCTCCTGCTATGAAAATATCCCCCATTTGCTGCATCCGGTGGTGGTTGATCCCAAGCTGGCCAGCCGGGCCCTGCAGTGGGCGGTGCGGGAGATGGAGCGGCGCTACCAGTTGATGGAGGAGGCCCGGGTCAAGAGTTTGGCCGGCTACAACCAGGAGGCCGAGGAGAAGCTGCCGCTGATTGTAATCATCATTGATGAGCTGGCCGATCTGATGATGGTCTCCTCCCGCGAGGTGGAGGACGCGGTGGCCCGCCTGGCCCAGATGGCGCGGGCAGCCGGAATGCACTTGATTCTGGCCACCCAGCGGCCTTCGGTGGATGTTCTGACCGGCCTGATCAAGGCCAACTTCCCCACCCGGATGTCCTTCAAGGTTTCATCGAAGATCGATTCCCGAACCATTCTCGACGGCAGTGGGGCCGAGCACTTGCTGGGGGCGGGTGACATGCTCTTCATGCCGCCGGGCACCTCTAAGCTGCAGCGGATTCACGGGGCCTATATTTCCGAGGCGGAGATTGCCCGGATCGTCGCCTTTCTCAAGGAGCAGGGAACGGCGGAATATGACGCCTCGGTGCTGGAGTTTGCCGAGGCAGCGGCGGCGGGCGAGGAGGGTGAGGAGGATGGCACCCAGGATGAGCATTACGACCGGGCGGTGGCCCTGGTCACCGAAACCGGCCAGGCTTCGATCTCCATGGTTCAGCGGCGGCTGCGGGTGGGCTACAACCGGGCCGCTCGGATGATCGAAACCATGGAAAAAGAAGGGATTGTCGGCCCGTCCGATGGCGCCAAGGGCCGGGAGGTTCTGGTCCGCAGGAGCTATTAGCGCTTTTGCGAAAGATTAACCTCGGGGCAAGGCTTGCCAAAGCCGATATAGTGTTTAAGGTGTAAGGAGTGACGGATGCTTTACCGGCCATCTACCCGTGAGGTTTACGATATGAAAGTACCCAGCAAGAACATCGACTTGACCAAGGTCCGGGCCGTTGTGTACCACATCCCCGGAGGAGACTCCTTCGCCGTGCCGGTGGAAGGTCTTGAGCCGTTCATCGAGTTCGGTTTCGGCAAGATCTGCGATACTTCCGAAATTGATGGTTTTGTCCACTTCTTCCCCCGCGGCAACGCCTGAGCGGTTCGCGTTTTATGTTAGATTCCAGCACCGATGGGCATGTCCATACCGCCCTTTGCCGCCACGCGGTGGGGGAGATGGAGCAGTACGTCCAGGCGGCCCTGGATCGGGGGCTGCGCCGGATCTTTTTCCTGGAGCATTTCGAGGCTGGAATCATCAACGACTACCAGTGCTGGCTGGGGCCCGATGATTTTGCTTACTATCGGCGGGAGGGAGAGCGCTTGCGTCGCCGCTATGCCGGCAAGATCGAGATCGGCCTGGGGGTGGAGGTGGGCTATAACCCCCGGGAGGTGGCCGCGACCAAGGAATTCCTGGCGACCCACCGCTGGGATCGGGTGGGGCTCTCCTGCCATTTTCTGGCTATCGGCTCTCGCCATTACAACCTGCTCAGCAGTGATCCCCGGACCCTGGCGGTTTTCAGCGAGTATGGCGTGGCCCGCGCCCTTGGCGAATATTTCGCTCTGCTGGCCGAGGCGGTTACCCAGCTGCCCGGCACCCAGCTCTGCCATCTCGATGCCGCCCTGCGCCACCACCCGGAGGTGGCGACCCCCTTGGAGGAGTTGAGTGCCGGCTCCATCTGTGAGCAGATTTTCCAGGCCATGGCCGCCCGGGGTATGGCCCTTGAGATCAACACCTCCGGCTACAGCCATCGCCGCCGTCTGGCCTACCCCGCCCCCGATCTGCTGGACCGGGCCGCCCGCTTTCAACTCCCCCTGACCGCCGGTTCCGACGCCCACCGCCCCGAGGAGGTGGGCCGCTTTTTTGACCGCCTCCCCTAGCTGCTACTCCATGGTGATGATCAGGGGGATTATGTGCAGGGCCTTGGAGGACTCCCGGGTGCCTCCAAGGCGCCACTCCTTGCAGTGGGCCCGCTCCCCCAGCAGTTGATCAATGGCCTCCACCAAGCCCTTGATGTTGATGACCGGGTGGCGGGAAAACACCTCCGGCAGGCCATAGGTCAGGTTGCAGGCCAGGCACTTGCCAGGCCGCTCGTGCAGCTCCAGGGCCAGTTGCAGGGTGTGGGTGGCCGAATCGTACCGTTCTAAGGACAGCTTGATATCGTAGGAACCCTCGGCGGCGTCACCGAAGAGGGCGTCGAAGAACTGATCGGCCCGCTCCGCCGGAAAGAGGGCGGCCAGCGTTTCCTCGTTGAGCAACTCCCTGATGGTGGCTTCGTTCATGGTCGATCTCTCCCAAGGTAAATGATTACGGTTTTGCAGAGATTATCATCCCCGGCGCTAAGTTCAACTTTTTTCTCCGCCTTATCCGGCGTCCCATGTTACATTGACCCACCATGCAACCCTCGCTTTTTCCCCGACAGAATTGTAAAACCACTGATTCCGCCGCCACCGCTCCAGCTTTGGCGCTGGCGGCGGCCCTGGCCCGGTTGAACCCCGCCCAGCGGGAGGCGGTATGCGCCCCGCCCGGGCCACTCCTGGTGATTGCCGGGGCGGGCAGCGGCAAGACCAGGACCCTGGTCCATCGCCTGGCCTGGCTGGTGGAGCAGGGAATTCCGCCCGAGGAGCTGCTGCTGCTGACCTTTACCCGCAAGGCCGCTCAAGAGATGATCGAGCGGGCCGGTTATCTGCTCAACGATTCCTGCCGGCGGGTAACCGGGGGAACCTTCCACGCCACCGCCAACCTGCTGCTTCGCCGCTATGCCCGTTATGTGGGCTATGAAGCCAACTTTACCATCCTGGATCAGGGGGATGCCGAGGGGATTATCAACCTGCTCAAATCGTCGTTGGGGTTGGGGGGGGCCGGCAGGCGCTTTCCCTCCCGTCGTTTGATTCTGGCGATTTTGAGCAAGGCGGTCAATGTCGGTTCCACGGTCAGCGACCTGGTGGAAGCCGAGCATGATCATCTGGTGGAGTTCCTCGACGATATCCTGGCGATCAACGAGCATTATCATAAGTTTAAACAGGCCCATGGCCTGATGGATTATGATGACCTGCTGCTTTATTGGCGCCGGTTGTTGCGGGAGAACGAGGAGGTGCGTGCGGAGCTGGCCGGTCGTTTTCAGGCGATTTTGGTGGATGAGTACCAGGATACCAATCCGATTCAGGCCGAAATTGTCCGGCTGATGGCCGCCCCCCGCAACCATGTGATGGCGGTGGGTGATGATGCCCAGTCGATCTACAGTTTCCGGGGGGCCGATTTTCGCAATATAATGGAATTTCCCGACCACTTTCCCGGCACCCGCCTGATTCGGCTGGAGGAGAATTATCGCAGCACCCCGGAGATTCTGGAGGTGGGCAACGCTATCATCGCTCCGGCCCCGGTGCGCTACCCCAAAAAGCTGTTCAGTAAGCTGACCGGGGGCGTCAAGCCGGTGCTGCACGCCGCCCGCAACGAGGGCGGTCAGGCTCGCTTCGTGGTGGAAAAAATCCTGGCCCTGCGCCGGGAAGGGGTGGGCGATGAGCAGATCGCGGTGCTGTTCCGCTCCGGTTTCCACTCCTACAAATTGGAGCTGGAGTTGACCGCCCATGGCATTCCCTTTGAAAAAAGAGGGGGGCAGAAGCTCACCGAATCGGCTCATATCAAAGATGTACTCTCCTACTTCCGGGTAGTTTGCAACCCCGCCGACCGGCTCTCCTGGAATCGAATTTTGCTCCTGATCGACAAGGTCGGTCCCAAGACCGCCCGCAATATTATCGAGCGGCTGCCCTTAAACCCGACGCCGGGTGGCATTGATTCCGGGCCCGATCCTTTGCTGGCGGCCCGCGCGGCCCTGGCGGCCTATCCCGCTGGCAAATCCTGGCAGGGCGGGATGAAACGGCTCCTGACCTTGCTGGAGGATCTCGGGGGTGCCGGGCTTTCCCCCGTTACCTTATTGGAACTGGTCCTGGTCTATTATCAGCATATTTTTCAGCGGCTCTATCCCGACGACTACCCCAGGCGGCAACGTGATCTGGAGCAGTTACGGCCGTTGCTGGCCGGTTATGAAGATATTCGCGATTTTCTGGCCGATGCCGCCCTGGATCCCCCCGGAGCCGAGGGTGATGCCGGGGAGGCCGGAGGTCGCCTGGTCCTCTCCACGGTTCATTCGGCCAAGGGGTTGGAGTGGGATACGGTGTTTGTAATCCATCTGGTCGAGGGTAAGTTTCCCTCCGGTCAGGCTGCCGGTCCGGAACAGTACGAAGAGGAAAGGCGGCTGCTCTATGTGGCCGCCACCAGGGCCAAAAGCCGCCTTTTTCTGGTTTATCCCCGGGAGGCCATGGGGGCGGACCGCCGCAGCACCTACTGTGAACCCTCCTCCTTTCTGGCCCCGCTGCCTCCCGGTCTGCTTGCCGCCACCGCCGGTTCGGCCCCGTATCCTGCTCAGCCCCCGAGGGCTGGCGAACCCCTCCCTTCCCGGTCACGTCCTTTTTCCCCCGGCAGGGTGGGTGCTGCGCCGGACCGGG